>CAZLJN010000160.1:0-5918 GCA_964559815.1 uncultured Propionibacteriaceae bacterium | reverse complement strand
ACTCGGCAGATCGTCGAGGAGGGGCTGCCGACCCGGGTGCTGGTGCTGACCACCTTCGACCTGGACGAGTACGTGTTCAGCGCCCTCAAGGCCGGTGCCAGCGGTTTCATGCTGAAGGACGCCCGGCCGGAGGATCTGCTGAACGCGATCCGCACGGTGTCGCTCGGCGAAGCGGTGATCGCTCCGTCGGCCACCCGTCGCCTGCTGGACCATGTGGTGCCGACGCTGCCGTCCGACCCGGAGGGGTGGGACTCACGGCTCGACCTGCTCACCGATCGTGAGATCGAGGTGCTCACCGAGATCGCAGCCGGGGCCACCAACTCCGAGATCGCGGCCAAGCTGTACATGGCCGAGGGCACGGTGAAGACCCACATCGGACGGCTGCTGTCGAAGCTGCAGTGCCGCGATCGGGTCGGCCTGGTGCTGTTCGCCTACGAGTCCGGCCTGGTGCGCCACTGAGGCTGGCGGTTCTGGTGGTATCCCCGCTTCGGGCGCAGGCGCTGCGGCTCGGTTCCGACCCTTCGACAGGCTCAGGACAGGCCAAGCTCAACCAACGCCGGGGCGCCACCACCGCTGGTTGAGCAGGCCGCGAAGCGGCCATGTCGAAACCTGGGGAGGCAAGCTGGGACCGTCCCTGTGAGCGGGGGGTCAGCGGGCGCCGAAGTCTTGGGTCCAGTAGTGGTTGTACTTGCTGGCCGCGTTGGCGGCGTAGCCGACACCCAGCTCGGTGAAGTCCGCGTCCATGATGTTCATGCAGTGGCCGTAGCTGGACATCCAACCGGCCACGACATCACTCGGCGTCGGGTATCCGGCGGCGATGTTCTCCCCGTAGGTCGACCAGGCGTAGCCGGCGCGGGTGATCCGGGTGCCGGGGCTGGTGCCGTCTTGGCTGTTGTGCGCGAAGTAGTTGTTCTTGGCCATGTCGAGGCTGTGCAGGCGGGCGGCGGTGGCCAGGTTGGCATTCCAGGTGAGCGCCGGGACGGCCGGCATCGGGGTGGCTGTGACGACCTTGCCCTTGTCGTCCTTCTTCTTGCAGGTGTAGCCCGCGGTGCGGTTGAGGTTGGTCAGTCGCAACACCTCGGCCTCGGCGACGCTCGGCTGGGGGTGGGTGATGACGTAGGTCACCTTCAGTGCGGTGGTGTACTTCTTGGTGCCGACCCGCAGCGAGATCTTCACCGTGCCCGGAGTGTGGCGGGGAGCCTTCACCCGCAGCTTGGTCGTGCTCAGGTGGGTGATCTTGGTCACCTTGGTGCCACCGAAGTAGACGGCGTTGACCTTCTTGAGATTCTTGCCGGTGATCGTGACCACCGTGCCGCCCTCGACGGCGACGGTGCGCACCGACACCGCCTTCCCGCTGGGACGCGCCGCGGTGGCGGTGGTGGCGGGGGCGGCGACCAGCGCCACCACCAGCAACGACACCGCCGCGAGCACACTGGCAAGCTTCCGCATCACCGACGTCATCCCAGCCTCCATCCGATAGGCGCTTGGTCGAGCGGGACTCAATCTAGTGGGGTGACCAGCAGACCGCACCGGGTGCGCGGGAGTTGCACGACCTTCCACGCGTTGGCGGGCGGCGGTTACAGCAGGGCCAGTAGTGCGTCCGGCTGATGCCGGAACCGCTCGATGCTCTCGCTGCCGGAGCTCAGTGTCTCCAAGGTGTCGGTGAGCACCCGATTGACCGGGGTGGGCACGCCGAGCTCGGCGCCACGGTCGGCCACCGCCCCGTTCAGGAAACGCACCTCGGTGCGGCCCCGTCCCGAATGCAGGTCGATGTGGAAGCTGGGCATCTTGTCGCCGCGGCCGCCACCGAGCGCCTTGGTGAGCGCCGGTTGGGCAATGAACCGAGGCAGACTCTTGGCGGCCAGCGCCAACGCGCGCACCGGGGTGCCGGGCAGGTCGACCGGACGCAGCCCGAGGGCCGCCATCACCGCCAGGCATTCCCGCAGCACCGCGATCTCGATGCCGTAGGTGCGCTGATCGGCGAACAGCACCGAGACCGGCTCGTCCAGGATCGCCGAGGTGGCGTTGCCGGTGAGATTGGTCAACAGCTTCGACCACTTCATCGCCTGAGGCTCGGGGTAGCCCACCGCCTGCAGGCCGGCGTCGTTGAGCGCGTCGACCAACGCCTGGCCCAGCGGGTGGTTCAGGGCGATGCCGATGCCGCGCAGCTTCTCCTCGATCACCTGCCCGGTGCCGGGCTTGGACACCGCGGTGGTGACGGTGCCGGTGACCACCCGTTCAGTGCCGAGCAAGGACGCGATCAGCGGCTCGTTGGCGACGCCGTTCTGCAGGCTCAACACCGGCGGGACGGCTTCGCCGGTGGCCAGCAGGCCGGTGAGTGCGGCTTCGGTGTCGAAGGACTTCAGCGCGCACACAGCCACGTCGTAGGGGCCGGCGGCCAGCGCCTCCGCAGCCGAACCGAAGATGGTGAAGTCGCGCACCTCGCTGGTCACGCCGCCACGGGTCAGCCGCAGGCCGTTGGCGGCGATCGCCGTGGCCGCGTCCGGCTGCTCGGAGAAGGTCACCTGGTGACCGGCGGCAGCCAGCGAGCCGCCGACGTAGGTGCCGATGGCCCCGGCACCGAGGAAAAGAAACCGCATGACAGCCCTTCAGTCACGGCAAACGCGTACGTGGCAACCCTGCCACAACCTCCCCGGTCGCGGGGGAGGGTGCCGCGTCCGCAGCCGCAGGTCAGGGCTGGGGGTGGGCGTGGAAGAAGGCCCAGATCAGCGTGGTGGCGTCGAGGCCGCCGGGGTTCGCCGACGACGCGGCGCCCGGCCACTCGTGACCGCCGCCGGCGATCACGATCGACTCCACCGTCCGACCCTGCGGGCAGGACGCGGTCGCGGTGGTCACCGCGCCGGTGCGGGTGGTGGTGAAGGCGGGGCAGGAGTCACGCAGCCGCCAGCCCTCCCACACGGTGGCCAGCGGCGGGCCTGACACGTGGGCGACGCCGGTGCCGCGCTGCCCGTCCAGCCGGACGAGCGGGTCGGCGGCGCCGTGGATATGCAGCACCGAGGTGGCCGCGGCCGCCGAACAGTCGACCAGTTGGGTGCCCGACACCGGGGCGATCGCGGCGAACAGCTCGGTCTGGCAGGCCATGCGGTAGGTCATCATCCCTCCGTTGGACATGCCGGTGGCGAAACGGCGGGCCGGATCGATCGGCACCCGTGCGCTGACCTCGGCGACCACGTGGCTGACGAAGGAGACATCGTCGACCTCGGTGCGTTGGGCGGTGCCGCAGCAGGTGCCGGCGTTCCAGGTGCGGTCCACACCGTCGGGGTAGACGACCACCACCTGCTCCCGATCGGCCAGCGCATCCCAGCCGTAGGCGCTCTCGGCTTGGGCCGCGCTGCCCAGACCGCCGTGCATCATCACCACCAGGGGGTAGCCGGACGCCGGTGCCGCGCCCGCCGGTCGATGGACGAGGTAGTGGCGCTCCTGGCCGGCCACCTGGGTGTGGAACGAGGTCGTGCCCACGTCCAGTCCGTCGGGCCCGGTGGTGGCCAGCGGCTCCCGGTGCGCGCCGCAGCCGGTCAGGACGGCGGCGAGGGCCACCGCGAGGATGAGGAAACGTGGGTGCATGAGTCGAGGCTAGGCCGCGTCCGGTCGGGTGAGGCCGGTCGGGGGGCGACCTCCAGTAAACCGCCAGCCGCCGTCGAGCAGCCGTCCAGTAACGGCTCAGCAGCCGTCCAGAGTCACCGCGTGACGACGATCTTCACCGTCGAAGTCTGGGCCTTCACCTTGCTGGAGCCGAGGTACTTCACGGTCACGGTCTTGGTGCCGGTCGAGGTGAACTTCGGCAGCTTGTAGCTGGCCTTCCCCGCGTCGTCGGCGTCCAACGAGATGGTCTTGAGCACCTTCTTGCCCAGCATGAACCGCACCTTGCCGGTGGCCTTGATCCCGGTCGCGGTGGAGAGCTTCACCGACACCTTCACCCGGGTCTTCTTGCGCTTGGCGGTGGTCGTCGAGGCGCTCACCTTGGCCTTGGTGGAGGCCTTGATGATCTTCACCTGGTAGGTCAGGGTCTTGGTCACCTTGCCGTCGGCGTAGGACACCTTCACCTTGACCGTGCCGGTCTTGGCCGAACTGAAGCCGGTGATCTTCACCCGGCCGGTGACGTCCAGGGTGCCTTGGTCGTAGACCGCCTTGGTGGCGACGTGCGAGGTCGGCAGCTTCGCGCCCACCTGGTAGGTCGCGGTGGCCGGCGTGACCGACAGACCGGTGAACACCGCCACGGCCGGCGGTGAGGCCACCGCAGCGGTGTAGCTCGAGCTCAGGCCCAACAGCATCGCCACGTTGCTGGCGATCGTCGCGGTGGTCGCGTCGCTGGCCGGGTTGGTGATGGTCTTGTCCTTGTAGGCGGCATTCGACACCCGCCGGATCGGCCACGCCACGCCGTCCTTGCGCTGCTGATCCAGAACCGCCGCATCGAACAGGACGCCCGCGCGGCGCAGGTGCGAGCCGTCGGAGATCAGGGTGTAGCTGGTGAACTCCGGATGCTGCTTGATGATCGCCATCGAGTAGTCGGCATTGCCCACCGTGCTGGACGACTTGGCCTCGGTCATGATGCGGCCGGTGGCCACGCCGTTGTCGATCAGCCAGGCCCGCATCACCTCAGCCTCGGTGTGGCCGTTCTTCGGGGCACCGCCGCTGACGATCACCTTCGAGTTGGGGTAGGCGTTCAGCGCCTTGAGCGCCACCTTGAGCCGGTTGGTGAGCTGGGTGGTGATCGTGCCCGACGATGTCAGCGATCCGCCCAGCACCACGAACACGTGCCCGCTGGTGGGCAGGCCCTTCGGTGTGGAGTAGTTGAGCACCTGGGACTTGGTGGCCTGATCCCAGGCGGCGAAGAAGGACGTCCACAACCCGGCCTCGAAGCTGGATCGTTCGGCCAGCTGACTCAGCGCCAGGGCGCGATCGGTGGTGCGGGCGGTGCGCTGCAAGTAGAGCAGTCGTGAGCGCAGAGCGGTATCACTGAGTTGGCTCAGGGGAGCGGCGGGTGCGTTAATCGGAGCGAGCAGGCCGAGCAGCAATGCGGCCAGTACGGCGATCAGCGACAGGCGTCGAACTCTCTTCACGGCGACTCTTTCGACTGGACGATCGGTCGCGGGATCCGCACCCGCAGGGGAAGTTATTGGCAGCGGATTCTTCGAGCCTTGCACTCTGCTGCGAATTTCGCACCCGGCTACTTGAGGGTTACCGCTCAACTCAGATGGCGGGGTCTCAACCCCGGTGCCGCTCCACCGCCCGGACAGGCACCGGACGTACCCGGCGCCGCAGCCAGGCACCCGCCGCCAGCAGGAACACCGCCAGGGTCACCGTGGTGCCCAGGGCCACCCCGGTGTGGGCGAGCTGCTCGTCGGCGGCTTGCGTCGGACACAGCGCCGCGGTGCAGGCGAAGACGTTGACCACATGCAGTGACAGGGTCTGCACCTGGCTGGGATCGGAGGTGACGATGGCGGCAGTCTCATACGAGCCGTGATCGATCTGGACGCTAGCGGCCTCGCCGGCGTCGGCCTGAGTGGCGAAGCAGTGCGTGCCCACCGGCAGCAGCGTCGGACTGCCCGCCGGGTCGGTCACCGCGAGGGTGGCCGCGTCCGACAGGGTGAACTCCCGATCGACGAGCGTGGTGCGGGCGTCCGGGGCGCCGGGCGACTGGCAGGTGACTCGCACCACGAAGGTGTGGTCGGCCAGCGCCGTCTGTGCCTGGCGGGGGGCGGCCAGGGTGCCGGCGAGGCTCACCTGGCCGGCGGAGTAGGTGCTGGTCAGGTTGGTGACCACGGTCAGTGGTTCGCCGGACGACGCCAGCGGGATGACCACCGAGAGCGGAGTCGCGACGGAATCGGCGTGGGCTGCGGCCAGCTCGGTGATCACGCAGGTGGATCCGGCCGGGATCTGATCCACCTCGTCCGAGG
>CAZLJN010000159.1:0-6041 GCA_964559815.1 uncultured Propionibacteriaceae bacterium | reverse complement strand
TTCAACTCCCAGCCGGCATGGTCACTTCCCAGATGGACTCGCATGACTCCAGTGTGCGCTCTCGTCCGCCAGTGGAGGTGAGTGGCCCGATAAGCAGGTTATGCAGCCCTCTTCAGCGAGCGCAGCCGGCAAGCCGACCCAGCGTCAGTCGAGCTCGATCAAACCTTCACCGGCCTGGACGGCGGTGCCCTTGTCCACCAGGATCCGCGACACCTTGCCGTCACGCGGCGCGGTGATCTCGGTCTCCATCTTCATGGCTTCCAGCACCAGCAGAACCGTGCCGGCAGTGATCTCCTGGCCTTCCTCGACCAACACCCGGGCCACCGATCCGGCCAGCGGTGCGGTCACGGCATTGGCCGAGGCTCCACTGACCGAGGCGGTGCTAGGCACCACGATGCCGCTGGTGCCCGAACCACCGATGATGATCGGACCGAGCTGCTGAGCCTCCGGCTCCTCGACCTCGACATCGATGTCGTAGGCGACGCCGTTGACGGTTACCTTCAGTTTCATTCTGATTTCCTCACTCGGTCGTCAGCGGGTGTAGAGCGGATGGTGGGACAGCTGGGAGCGACGCGTGCTCGCCTGCCAGCCAGGCGTGGTGGTGAAGTGCGGCTGATGGCGCTTGGCACGGTGGCCCAGGTAGGCGGCCACGGCGGCGGCGATCGCCACCATGACCTCCTCTGGGACGTCCTTGCTGTGCACCTCGAGGCTCTTGATCTTGACCTCGAGGCCCTCGATCCGCTCGGTCAGCGATTTGACCAGTTCGAGAAGCTCGGCGTTGGTGTCCATTTCGATCACACCGGGCCCAGCCCGTGCTTCTTGGCCGGCCGCAGCACCCGCTTGCTGGCCAGATTCTCCAGCGCGGTGGCCAGGGCACGACGGGTGTCGCCGGGATCGATGATCTCGTCGACCAGCCCGCGCGAGGCCGCCATGAACGGAGTGGCGAAGGTGCTGCGGTACTCCTCGACCAGTTCGGCCCGCCGGGCTTCGGGATCCTCGGCAGCGGCGATCTCCTTACGGAACACCACCGCGGCCGCGCCCTCGGCACCCATCACCGCGATCTCGGCGGTCGGCCAGGCGAACACCCGGTCAGCACCCAGATCCTTGGCCGCCATCGCCAGGTAGGAGCCGCCGTAGGCCTTGCGCAGCACCACGGTCAGCTTCGGGACGGTGGCCGCGGAATAGGCGTACAGCATCTTCGCGCCGTGCCGGATGATGCCGCCGTACTCCTGGGCGACGCCGGGCAGGTAGCCGGGCACATCGACCAGGGTGACGATCGGAATGTTGAACGCGTTGCAGAACCGGACGAACTTGCTGCCCTTGTCGGAGGCGTTGATGTCGAGCACGCCGGCCAACTGGTTGGGCTGGTTGGCGACCAGGCCGACGCTGCGTCCATTGATCCGGCCGAAGCCGACGACGATGTTGGTGGCGTAGCCGGCCTGCACTTCGAGGAAGTCGGCGTTGTCGACCAGATGACCGATGACATCGCGGACGTCGTAGCCGGCCTTGCCGTCGACCGGCACGATCTCACCGATCTCGGGGTCGTATTCCAGGCTGTACTCGCCGGGCATGACGGGGACGTCCTCGGCGTTGTTCTGCGGCAGGAAGGTGAGCAGCTTCTTGGCGATCAGGATCGCCTGCTCGTCGTCATCGGCGACGAAGCTGTTCACGCCCGAGACCGCCATGTGGGTGTCGGCGCCGCCGAGCTGATCCTGGGTGACGTCCTCACCGGTGACCTGCTTGATCACGTTCGGCCCGGTGATGAACATGTGGGCCTTGCGGGTCTGGATGATGAAGTCGGTCAGCGCCGGGGAGTAGACCGCGCCACCGGCGCACGGGCCGGCGATGATCGAGATCTGCGGCACCACACCCGAGAGCAGTACGTTGGCGTAGAACACCTGGCCGTAGCCGGACAGCGAATCGATGCCCTCCTGGACGCGCGCGCCGCCGGAATCGTTGAAGAAGATGAACGGAGTGCCGTTCTCCAACGCCGACTGCATCATCGCCACGACCTTCTGGTTGTGGGTCTCGCCGGCCGAGCCGCCGGCCACGGTGAAGTCCTGGCTGGCCACGCGCACCGGACGCCCCAGCACGGTGCCACAACCGGTGACCACACCATCGGCGGGCATGTCGGCGACATCCATCCCGAAGGTGGTGGTGCGGTTGCGACGGAACAGGCCGACCTCTTCGAAGGAGTCCGCGTCCAGCAGGGCGTCCAGCCGCTCGCGGGCCGACATCTTGCCTTGGTCATGCTGCTTGGCCAGCCGCGCTTCCCCGCCGCCCAGGCGGGCCTTGGCTTCGGCCTCGTGCAACGCGGCGACGCGCTTGGCCATCGATTCAGGCTTCTTACTCATCTGATTCACCTCACGCCATCTCTACGGTGACGCTGTGGTCGCGTCCGCCCATGGAAACCTTGTACTTGATCGGGCCACGCACGGCCTTGGCGGCACCACTGGCGGCATCGGCCTCGGCCTTCAGCTGCTCGGCGGTCTTGCCGACGTTCTTGGGACCCTCGTCGCGGTTGGCCAGGAATCCGGGCGCCACGGTGGGGAACATCGCGTAGGTGAGCACGTCCTCGTCGGTGCCGTCGAAGCCTTCCAGCTTGCCGGCGTCCTCGCAGAGCTTGTCCCACTCGGGAGGCAGCAGGTCGGCCGGACGCTCGGTGATCGGCTCCTTCTTGGCCTGGGCCTGAGCGATCGCCACGACCTCGGGGTTGCGCTCACCGATGCACTCGCCGTAGTAGCCGAGCATCAGGTCGGCGAACTCGCCGGTCATCACCTTGTACTTGCCCATCAGGACGTTGAACACGGCCTGCGTGCCCACGATCTGGCTGGACGGGGTGACCAGCGGCGGGTGGCCGGCGTCCGCCTTGACCAGCGGCACCTCCGCCATGACCTCCTTGATGCGGTCGCCGGCACCCTGGGCCTTCAGCTGGCTCTCCATGTTCGAGAGCATGCCGCCGGGGATCTGGCTGGAGAAGATGTCGGTGTCGACCAGGGTCGCCGACTCGAACTCCGCGTACTTCGGGCGCACGGTCTCGAAGTGGTCGCGGATCTTCGTGAGCCGCTCCGGATCGAGGTTCGTGGTGTACGGGGTGCCTTCCAGCATCGCGACGAGGGACTCGGTGGGGTTGTGGCCCGGGCCGAGCGACATCGAACTGATCGCCGTGTCGACCACGTCCGCGCCGGCCTCGATGGCCTTCATCAGCGACACCAGCGTGACGCCGGTGGTGGCGTGGCAGTGGACGTTGATCTGGACGTCCTCGCCGTAGGTCTCCTTGATGCCGCGCACGATGTCGTAGGCCGGCTGCGGCTGCAGCAGAGCGGCCATGTCCTTCAGCGCGATGGACTCAGCACCCATGTCGAGCAGCTGCCCGGCCAGGTGCACGTAGCCCTCGACGGTGTGCAACGGAGAGATCGTGTAGCAGATCGTGCCCTGCGCGTGCTTGCCGGTCTTCTTGACCGCCTGCATCGCCCGCGCCATGTTGCGGGGGTCGTTGAGGGCGTCGAAGACGCGGAAGACGTCCATGCCGTTCTCGGCCGACTTCTGCACGAACCGATCGACCACTTCGTCTTCGTAGTGGCGATAGCCGAGCAGGTTCTGACCACGCAGCAGCATCTGCAGGCGGGAGTTGGGCATCAGCTCACGGAAGGTGCGCAGCCGCTGCCAGGGGTCTTCGTTCAGGTAGCGGATGCACGCGTCGTAGGTGGCTCCGCCCCAGCATTCGACGCTCCAGTAACCGGCGGCATCGATGTCGGCACAAGCATCGACCATGTCCTCCATGGCCATCCTGATCGCGATCAGGCTTTGGTGGGCATCGCGAAGGACGAGTTCGGTAACCCCAATGTTTCGACTCATGTGAGTCATCCTGCCATCGCCGAGGAGCGGGTTTGGTAGCTCTTTGGAAACTTGACAGAACATGAGACGAACTGCCCGAGTGCTGAGCAAACGTGCTCTGGCCTGACACCTGTCGGGGTACCCGGGCCATCGCTCGCGCGGCCCCGAGGCCGGCCTCACTACGACCGGCCAGAGCCGATCAGCTCGGCTTGCGAATGCCCGGCAGCCGTCGGGCCAACTCCGACTCGAACAGCTGCCGGACGGCCGCCGTGTCGAGCTTGCCGTCAATCATCGGCAGGGTCTTGTTGAAGGTCTTCTGGCAGACCACCAGCCAGGCCTGGCCCATGGCCAGGGTCAAGCCGGAGGCCACGGAGGCGTTGATCACGCCGCCGACCACCGATCCCGCGCCGGGAATGAACTTCAGCAGGCTGGACGCGGCCGCCCGTCCGGCCGAGGTGGCGATCGAGGTGGAGGCCACCGCCAGTAGCGCCGATTTCTCCAGGCCGATGCCGTGCAAGTGAGCGATCCGGGCCATCATCGACAGCTGGATCGGCACCAGCACCGCCGCCGAGGAGAACGGGATCGGCACCGCAGCCGCAGCGGCCGCCGCAGTCACGGCCGCGGCGATCGCCTTGTTCGACTGGTTCGTCTTGAGCTCCAGATCGATCTCTTGCGCGGCGGCGAGGGCGGCTTGTACCGCTTCAGGAGCAAGGTGAAAGGTGGCGCGGAGCACATCGATCAAGCCGTAAGCCGGCTGACCGCTGAACTGGTCCCTCATCGCGTAGGTCAGGAACGGACGTCCGCCGAAGATCGGCAGGTTGCGCGCCTCGATCTGGCGAGCCAGCTCCACCGCGTCCGGATGGAACTGCCCGTCCTTCATCGGCACCTGGGTGAGCACCACCACCACCGGAATCTCCAGCGCCGCCAGGGTGCGAATGAACCGGTCCTCGACCTCCTCGAAGCGACGGTCCATGCCACGCACGCAGTACCAGGCCACGTGAATCTGCTCACTCAGCGGTTTGTTGCGCGAGTCCTTCACCGCCTTGGTCAGCTCGGCGATCAGCTCGTCGTCGTCGCGCCCGATCTCCAGACCGCGGGTGTCGATCACCCCCAGGGTGCCGCGCCGATCCAGGTACAGGTGGGAGCCGAGCGTCACCGGGGCGCCGATGCCGGTGGCGGCGACGCGCTCACCGAAGATCGCATTCACCAGGGTGGACTTGCCCACCCCGGTTTTGCCGAAGACGGCCAGATTGACGCGGCCGAGCGCCTCGGCCTGCTTGGCGAACTCGGCGTTGAACGCTTCGGAGAACCATTGGGTCACGCCCACCAGCCTACGGATCGTTGCCGACGGATCCACCCCGAACCGCCCCGGACACCTCCCCGGTTGCCCCCGGGCGCCGAATACTGGTCGCCGTCCCAGCCGGACACCGCGGCAAACTACCGTGAGGACGCACTGAGGACGCGACGAGGCGTCCACCGGGAGGATGTCATGAACCTGCTGCGCACCAAGTCGATCGAGCAGTCGATCGCCGATACCGACGAACCCGAGTACCAGCTGAAGCGCTCACTGGGCGCGCTCGACCTGACCGTGTTCGGCGTCGGCGTGGTGATCGGCGCCGGCATCTTCACTCTCACCGGACGCGCCGCGCACAACGTGGCCGGCCCGGCCATCGCGATCAGCTTCGTGATCGCTGCGGTGGCCTGCGCGCTGGCGGCGATGTGCTACGCCGAGTTCGCCTCGACCGTGCCGGTGTCCGGCTCGGCCTACACCTTCTCCTATGCCGCCCTCGGCGAGATCTTCGCCTGGATCATCGGCTGGGATCTGATCCTGGAACTGTTCCTGGGCGCCTCGGTGGTCGCCCAAGGCTGGAGCGCCTATCTGGGCGTCTTCCTCGGCAAGCTCGGCATCGAGTTGCCGGCGGCGATCAGCTACGGCGGGGTGATCGACCTGCCGGCGGTGCTGCTGGTGCTGGTCCTCGGTCTCCTGGTGGCGATCGGCATCAAGGAGTCCCTGCGGGTCAACCTCGTCCTGGTCGCGGTGAAGCTGTTCATCGTGCTGTTCGTGATCGTGGCCGGCATCGGCTTCATCAACCCGGCCAACTACGTCCCGTTCGTGCCGGAATCGGTGCCGACTCCAGCCAGCGATCCGAACGCGTGGGCCACCCAGCCGCTGCTGCAGTTCTTCACCGGTGCCGTCCCGGCCA
>CAZLJN010000158.1:0-6061 GCA_964559815.1 uncultured Propionibacteriaceae bacterium | reverse complement strand
CGTGCGCCTTGCCGTTGGCGCTGAACGGGAACTTGGCGACCTTCACCTCGTAGCCCCGCTCCTTGGCCTGGGCTTCGGTGTAGCCGAACGATCCGATCTGCGGCTGGCAGTAGGTCGCGCGCGGAATCATGTCGTAGTTGATCGGCATGGTCTCGACCCCGGCGATGGTCTCGGCCGCCACGACACCCTGCGCCTCGGCGGTGTGCGCCAGCATCAGCTTCGCGGTGACGTCGCCGATGGCGTAGATACCGGGCACGTTGGTGCGCAGGTAGTCGTCGACCGCGATCGCGCCACGATCGGTGAGCTCCACGCCGGTGTTCTCCAGGCCGTAGCCCGCGGTCCGCGGGGCGAAACCGAGCGACTGAAGCACGCGGTCGGCCTCCAGAACCTGGCCCTCTCCCCCAGCAGCCGGGCTCACATGCACCCGGACGCCGTCGGCGTGCTCCTCGATCGCGTCGACCTTGGTGCTGGTCATGATCGTGATGCCGAGCTTGGCGTAGGCCTTGGCGAGTTCGGCCGAGACTTCGGCGTCCTCGTTGGGGACCATCCGGTCCAGGTACTCCACGATGGTGACCTTGACCCCGTAGTTCGACAGGACGTAGGCGAACTCGGTGCCGATGGCGCCGGCGCCGCAGATCACGATCGAGCTGGGCAGGTCCTCGGCCAGGATCTGCTGCACGTAGGTGTAGACCCGCTCGCTCACCTTGGTGTTGGGCAGCATCTTGGTCATGGCGCCCACGGCGATGATGCAGTTCTCGAAGCCGACCTCGGTCTGCGAGCCATCCGCACCGGTCACCGAGATGGTCTTGGGTCCGGTGAAAGTGCCCCAGCCGTTCAGTTCGGTGATCTTGTTCTTCCGCATCAGGAAGTGGACGCCCTTGACCATCCGCTCGCTGACCGCGCGGCTGCGCTGGTAGGCGGACGTGTAGTTGAAGGTGACCTCGCCCTCGATGCCGAAGGTGTCGGCTTCGGCGCGGAAGATGTGTGCCAGCTCGGCGTTGCGCAGCAGGGCCTTGGTCGGGATGCAGCCCACGTTGAGGCAGACGCCGCCCCACCACTGCTTCTCGATGATGGCGACCTTCTTGCCCAACTGGGCCGCGCGGATCGCCGCTACATAACCGCCGGGGCCGGCGCCGAGGACAACGACATCGAAGTTTTGGGTCATACGCGTCACTCTAGACGACCTCGTAGCCACCTGGTGAGGTGGTCATCTGGTCCGAACAAACCCTCCCCTCCCTCGGCGAGATGGCGGACTAGGCGCTCATATCTCATATGAGATATGGTCGACAGATGGTCGATCTTCTTCCCGCCAGCCTCGGTTCGATGATTCGGGACGCGCGCAAACAGCGCGGCCTAACCCAACAAGAGCTTGCCGACCTGTTGAACACCTCGCAGAGCGCGGTCCACCGGATCGAATCCGGCGGCCAGAACCTCAGCCTGGAGATGATCAACCGGATCGCCACCGCGTTGGAGAGCCCGCTGATCACCGCCGGTGCCGGCGGCCCCACCCACCTGCGGATCGAGGGCCCGGTGACGCTGTCCGGATCGATCGCGGTGCGCTCGTCGAAGAACGCTGCTGTGGCCCTGCTGTGCGCGTCCCTGATCAATCGCGGACGCACGGTGCTGCGCGGAATTGCCCAGATCGAAGAGGTGAACCGGATCCTGGAGGTGCTGACCAGCATCGGGGTACGCGCCACCTGGTCGGACGACAAGAGCGAACTGGAACTGATCCGCCCCGAGGTGCTCGACCTGGCCAACATGGACGAGGCCGCCGCCCGGCGTACCCGGTCGATCATCATGTTCCTCGGCCCGCTGCTGCATTCCGAAGAGCAGTTCGAACTCCCCTACGCCGGTGGCTGCAACCTGGGGGCGCGCACGATCACCCCGCACCTGCATGCGCTACGTCACTTCGGGCTGGCCGTGCAGACCACCAAGGGCGCCTACCACGCCGAGGTCACCCCGCTCAGCGGCGACGACATTCGGCTCACCCTGATCGAGCGTGGCGACACCGTCACCGAGAACGCGTTGATGGCCGCCGCGCTGTTCGAGGGACGTACCGAGATCCGCAACGCGTCCAGCAACTACATGGTCCAGGACCTGTGCTTCTTCCTGGAGGCGCTCGGTGTGAAGGTGGACGGCATCGGCACCACCACCTTGGTGGTGCACGGACGCCGCCAGATCGAAGCTGATGTCGCCTTCGCGCCGTCGGAGGACCCGATCGAGGCGATGAGCCTGCTGACTGCGGCGATCGTGACCTCCTCGGAGCTGACCATCCAGCGGGCGCCGATCGAGTTCCTCGATGTGGAGTTGGCCACCTTGGCCGAAATGGGGTTGAACTACTCACTCACCCCGGAGTATCCGGCCGCCAATGGGCAGACCCGACTGGTCGACATCACCGTCTACCCCTCGGTGCTCCACGCTGCGGCCGACAAGATCCACCCGATGCCGTTCCCCGGGCTGAACATCGACAACCTGCCGTTCTTCGCGGTGATCGCCGCAGTGTCGGAGGGTCGCACGATGATCCACGACTGGGTGTACGAGAACCGCGCGATCCACCTGGTGGAGCTGAACAAGCTCGGCGCCGACGTCCAGCTGCTCGATCCGCACCGGATCGTCGTGTCGGGTCCGACTCGGTGGCGCGGCCAGGAGATCGTCTGCCCGCCGGCGCTGCGTCCGGCGGTGTGTCTGCTGCTGGCCGCGCTGGCCGCCAAGGGCACCAGCGTGCTGCGGGATGTCTACGTGATCAACCGCGGCTACGAGGACCTGCCCAACCGGCTGAACGCGCTCGGCGCCAAGATCGAGGTCTTTCGCGACTGAGGTCGCCGTGGCGGCTCAGCGCAGTCGTTCGACCTCGAAATGGTGGCTGGGGTCGACCAGTTCCGACTGGGCCTCCACCAGCATCAACTCCGGTGATCCGGCAGCCGTGGTGGCGGCCAGCACCGAGTAGATCGCATCGGCGGTACGGCCCATGGCCACGCCGGGATCGGTACCCGACAGCAGATGGGCCAAGAAGAGCGCCGCGGTGACATCACCAGAGCCGGTGAAGTTGCGTTCCAGCCGCGGCGTGGAGACCTGCCAGACGCCGTCGGCGGACACCGTGATCATGGTGATCTGATCAGGATCGCGCTCGTCCAGCACCGTCGAGGTGACCAGGACGATCTCCGGGCCGGTGGCCCGCAACGCCTGGGCGGCGTCGATCACCTCGTCCAAGGTGGTCGTGGTACGTCCGGTGAGGAAGTCGAGCTCGAAGTGGTTCGGGGTCACGATCTGGGCGTGCGGGACGACCTGGTCGCGCATGAACTCGGGAATGCCGTCGCGGACGTAGATGCCCCGGCCGACGTCGCCGATCACCGGATCGCAGCAGTAGACCGCCGACGGATTGAGGCTCTTGACCTGGTCGACCGCCTTCAGTATCTCGGCACCGACGGCTTCGGCACCTTGATAGCCCGACAGCACGGCGTCCACCTGATCCAGGACGCCACGATCGTTGATGCCGGCGATCACCTCGGCGATGTCGGTCGCGGCCAGCAGCGGTCCACGCCAGGCGCCGTAGCCGGTGTGGTTGGAGAAGTGGACGGTGAGCACCGGCCAGACGCGCACTCCCAGCCGCATCAGCGGGAAGGTGGCGGCACTGTTGCCGACGTGGCCGTAGGCCACCGATGACTGGATCGAGAGGATGGTCTTGGTCACGTTCTGCTTCCTGGCTCGCCGGGGTCCGCGCCTCGCGGCGCTCGGCACAGCTTAGGGGGCTGCGGCCGCGGCTACGGTCAGTTGTCCGGTCATGAAGAATTCACCGACGGCAGATACCCCCACAGGCGTCCGGAAGCTCTAGAGTTTCGCTCGTGCGCCCGTCCTCCCATCCGTTCCTGGCCAGTGGTTTTGTGGCCCTGGCACATCGTGGCGGCTGGATCAGCGCCGAAGATCGGCTGCGGGAGAACACCTGGTACGCCTTCGCCCAAGCGGTGGCTGAGGGTTACCGGTACCTGGAGACCGACGTCCACACCACCGCCGATGGGCAGTTGGTCGCCTTCCATGACAGCCAGCTGGGTCGGCTGACCGACGGCAGCGGCGCGATCAAGGACCACACCTGGGCGGAGTTGGCCGACATCCGGGTCGGTGGCAGCGACCCGATCTCGCTGATGGAGGAACTGCTCACCGAGTTCTCCGGCACCTATTTCAACATCGACTTGAAGGACGAAGGCGCGGTCACCGCCCTGCCACCCTTGCTGGCCAAACTGGGTGCGGAGGATCGGGTGTGCGTGGCGTCGTTCTCCACCGCCCGGCTGAACGCCTTCCGCAAGCTGGCGCCCGGCGTCCTGACCTCGGCCACGCCGGCGGAGGTGGCCTGGTACGCCTTCGGCTTCGGCCTGCGGCGGCGACCGTGGGGTGCTGGGATGGTGCTGCAAGTGCCGGCCGCAGTGCTGGGCGGGCAGTTGCGGGTGGTGCGTCCGGACGTCATCGCTGCCGCCCACGCCGCCGGACGGCTCGTCCATGTGTGGACGGTTGATGATCGTGCCGAGATGGAACGGCTGATCGACCTCGGTGTGGACGGGATCATCACCAACGAGATCGCGGTGTTGAAGCAGGTGCTCATCGAGCGCGGCCTGTGGGAGGGACAGCAATGAAAAGCACGCCGCAGCAGCGGTCCTGGTACTGGTACGACTGGGCGAACTCGGCCTACATCACCACCACGGCCACGGTGATCATCGGCCCATATCTGACCAGCCTGGCCAACAACGCCGCCTGCCCTGACCTTCCTGACGGTCAGGTCTGTCAGAACCCGGTGATGCTGCTGGGGCTGTTCCCGGTGCTTCCCGGCGCCCTGCACCCGTTCCTGGCCACCTTGAGCACCATCGTGTCGGCGGTGCTGCTGCTGTTCGTGGGTGCCCTGGTCGACCGCTCGGCCCACCCGCACCGCTGGCTGGCCGGCACCGCCTGGATCGGCGCGATCTCGGGCAGCCTGATGTTCTTCCTGGTCGGAGACAACTGGCAACTGGGTGCCTGGCTGATGATCATCGGCGCCTTCAGCTTCGGTGCCTCCACCGTGGTCTACGACTCGATCCTGGTGCGCATTTCGGGCCCCGACGAACGCGACCGGGTCTCCAGCCGCGGCTGGGCCTTCGGGTACGTGGGCGGTGGCCTGCTGCTGGCGCTGAACTTCCTGCTGATGACCTTCTACGACAAGCTCGGCCTCGACTACTCGATGGCCATTCGGCTCAGCCTGCTGTCGGCCGGCGTGTGGTGGGGCGCGTTCACCATCATCCCGGTCCTGGGACTGCGCAAGCTGCCGAAAGAGGTCCCCGCCGAGGTGGCCCATCGCAACCCGCTGCGGCAGTTGCGCAGCACCTTCGCCGAGATGAAGAACTACCCGCAGACGCTGCTGTTCCTGCTCGCCTTCCTGTTCTACAACGATGGCATCCAGACCGTGATCGTGGCGTCCAGCCTGTACGCCACCAAGGAACTGGGAATGGCCACCAACCAGGTGATGATCACCTTCCTGGTGACCCAATTCGTGGCGATCGCCGGCGCGCTGCTCTTCGGCAAGGTCGCCTCGCACATCGGCGCCCGCCGGACCGTCCTGGGTGGCATCGTGATCTGGGTGGGCGTGGTCGTCGTCGGCTATCTGCTGCCGGCGGGCGTCTTCGGGGCGTTGGTCGGGCTCGGGGCCGCGATCGGTCTGGTGATGGGTGGCACCCAGGCGCTGTCGCGCTCGATGTACTCCCAGCTGATCCCCCTGGGGCGGGAGTCGGAGTACTTCAGCTTCTATCAGGCGATGGAGCGCGGCACCAGCTGGCTGGGCACGCTCACCTTCGGTCTGGTGTTCCAGTTCACCCAGTCCTATCGCTTGGCGCTGGTGGCCCTGATGGGCTTCTTCGTGATCGGTGGCGTGCTCCTGCTGCGGGTCAAGATGCGCCAGGGAATCATTGACGCCGGGAATGCGTTGCCCAAAGTGCTGTGACATTTGGTCGCGGCGCTAGGTTGGGACGCGGAGGTCACCATGGCTGATCGAGCACTGCGAGGTCTGGGGTTGGGCGCGAAGAGTTTTGCCGAACCCGCAACC
>CAZLJN010000157.1:0-6108 GCA_964559815.1 uncultured Propionibacteriaceae bacterium | reverse complement strand
GACCGAAGACCGTCCGCGGACCCGGCGCAAGCGCGCCGAAGTGCCCAGTTGGGACGAGATCATGTTCGGAGCACCCAAGAACCGCTCCTGAGCGGTCGGTCAGCCTTCACCGAAGGGCAGCGGGTCAGGATTCAATGTGACCGCGGCGACCTGCTTGGTCACCTTGCGCCGGTGATGGCGTCGGCACAACACCTGATAGGCGACTTCCATGCTGCCGTCGGTATCGCCCACCACGACCTGGGTGCCCTCGGTCACCATCACCCCGCCCATCGTGCGGGCATTGTGAGTGGCCGGCTCACCGCACCAACACCGCGGACGCACCTGCAACTGCTCCATCCGGTCGCATAACTCGACCAGGCGCCGCGAGGCGGGGAACAACTCGGTGCGGAAGTCGGTGAGGATGCCGAAGCAGAACACGTCGATCTGCAGTTCATCGACGATCCGCGCCAACTGATCGATGTGCGCACTGTCGTAGAACTGGGCCTCGTCGCAGACCAGGAAATCGACCCGACGTCCGCCGGTGAGCTCGGAGACCACATAGGACCAGAAGCTGAAATTCTCGTTCACTTCGAGGGCCGGACGACTCAGCCCGATCCGCGAGGTGATGGTGGCCTCGCCGGAGCGATCCAGCATGGTGAACAGGCGACCGTCGCGGCCGGCCTCAGTCTCGGTGTAGGCGACCTGCAAGGCCAAAGTCGACTTCCCACAGTCCATCGGACCGGTGAAGTAGATCAGTTCAGCCATCCGTGCGCGCTCCTCTTCAACGTCTGCGACGGCATCATGCCACCAACAGCGGGATCTCCAACTCCGCCGCCGTCAGCGAGCCGTGCATTCCCACCAATCGCAGTTCACCCGGCAGGGTGCGACTGAGCACCGCGGAGTCGTCGGCCATGGCCACCAGGACGTCTCCGAACCGATCAGCCAGACGCGGGGTCAGCGGACCGAACCAGCCCTCGGCGACCGCCTCGTCCCGGGTGCGCACCCAGGCTCGGTCGCCCAGCAGAGTCCGCCAGCGCTCGGCGACCTCCTCGATACGCCGGGCACCGACCTTCAACTGCCGCAAACGCCCCTCGCCGGCGAAGCCGGTGACACCGTCCAACAGAGCGGGCACGTCCTCCACGATCACCCGAGCGTCGAAGGGCACGTCGACCATTCCGTGGTCGGCGGTGACGACCAGCCGGACGTCGTCAGGCAGGGCCGCGCGCAGCCGGGCGGCGAGGGCGTCCACGCTTTCCAGGGTCGTCCGCCAGGCAGCCGAGTCCATGCCCTGGCCGTGCCCGACGTGGTCCAGGCTCCGCTCGTAGCAGTAGGTCAGGTTCCGGTCCCCGGCGAGCACCGCGCCGGCTACCAGTTCGGCCCGGCGATCCAGGTCGCGCTCGTCGTCCACCGGCCAGAAGGACGCACCACGCAACGCCACCGTGGTCAGGCCGCTGTCGGCGAACGCGGCGGGCGCGACCGCGGCAGCGTTGATTCCGGCGCGGTTGAGCCGCTCGAAGTAGGTCAGTTGCGGCTGCACGTCCAACCCGCTCACGTCGGACGGCCACCGCAGGGCGTTCAGCACCGCATCGATTCCGCGATACCAGAAGGTGTAGCCGGCGATCCCGTGCTCGCCCGGCAGCAGTCCGGTACCCAGGCTGGTGATCGAGGTCGCGGTGGTGGTCGGGGCACCACAGGTGATCACCCGGCGGTCAGCGATACCCGACAGGAACGGCGCCAGTTCGGCATGCCGTCCCAAGGCGTCCGCGCCGAGACCGTCGATCAGCAGCACCACATAGCGATCCGAGGCCGGCAGCCCCAAGCGGTCGGTACCGGGCATCCCCCACTGCGCGCCCAGGCTGGGCAGCAGATCGGCCAGACATCCGTCCTGGTAGCGCGGGAGCGACGGCCGGCTCATCGATGGACGCCGGTGACCTGCTGGAGGGCGGTACCGAAGGCCAGCAGCTGCTGCACCTTCTCGGCACCGTCGGCCGCCGTGCTGATCCGCACCGTGATGTCTTCGCCGGCGATCATGCCGGTCAGGCCGTGATCGGCGTCGCAGGCTGGATCGGCGCACTGGGCCGGCTCCAGATCGACCCGCCGCATGGTGCCCCACGACACCGCCAGCCACGCCTCGCTGAGCGTCGAGCGTCGGGAGCCGTAACGCTCGGCGTTACTCACCACCTGACTCAGCGCCACCGAACCGATCCGGCCCACCGGCACCGATTCGGTGGTGGTGAGGGCCTGCGGCGGGCCGCCGGCCTCGTTGTTCTCATCGGTGTGGGACACGATCAGCCGAGTGGGCGTCAGCACCAGCACCGAGAGGTGCCGTTGGATCTCGTCGCGATTGAAGGTGGCTTCCTGATGCACCAGGTAGGCGGCGACCGGTTCTTCGCCCAACGCCATCGCCACGGTGTCGGCCACCAACTCCGGAAAGTAGCGGCAGGCATGGATCTCGGCCCCGAGTTGACTCGGCAAGGGGCGCACACCAGAAGAGGTCACGCGCCACATCCTCCCACGCGCGCCAACTGACCCCAAAAGCCCGTTGCCCACTAGGGTGGGGTGCCGTGAGCACCCGTCCCTTCTTCGCCGCTCAGGTGGAGGAGTTCATCGACCGGCGGATCGAAGCAACCCTGCGCACCATCGGGTGGCAGGAGCAGGTGATCTGCTACACCAGCTACGCCTCCGGTACCTCGATGCGCATTCTCGGACGGGTGATCCTGGTACCCAAGAGGGCCAGCAGCCCGCTGGGCAAAGCCACCGAGGATCTGATCCACCGGCGCGGATTCCGAAACTTCTTCTCCACCGCGTGCGTGCGAGCCCCGTTCACCATCACCGTCGGCTCCCTCACTGTTTCCGGCGTGACCGATCGGGGCGGCTACATCGATCAGCGGGTCCGCGACCACGGCTTGCCGTCCGGCTGGCAGCAGGTCGAGGTGCGCAGCGCCGGCTCGGCCCCCGCCCTGGCCGATGTGCACGTGGTCGGTGACGAGGAGAGGTTCGGCCTGATCTCCGACATCGACGACACCATCATCACCACCTTCCTGCCGCGTCCGATGATCGCGGCGTGGAACTCCTTCATCCGCGACGAGTCCGCCCGCCAGGCGATTCCGGGGATGGCTCGGCTGTACAAGTCGCTGCTGGCCCGGCACCCCAAGGCTCCGGTGATCTACGTCTCCACCGGTGCGTGGAACACCCACGGCTTCCTGTCGCGCTTCCTGAAGCGGCACGACTACCCGTCCGGCCCGATGCTGCTGACCGACTGGGGGCCGACCAACACCGGCTGGTTCCGCTCGGGCTGGCAACACAAGGCCGAGGCGCTGCTGCAGCTGACCCGGGACTTCCCGAACATCTCCTGGCTGCTAGTCGGCGACGACGGCCAGCACGACCCCAACATCTACACCGACTTCGCCCGGATCGCCCCCGATCATGTGCGCGCGATCGCGATCCGCCAGCTCACCCCCACCGAGCAGGTGCTCGCCCACGGGTCCACCGGCCTGATCGATCCCGACGACCCGGACGATCCGGTGGCCGGGATCCCGGTGGTATCCGCCCCAGACGGACGGGGGCTGCTGACAGCCCTCGACGGTCTGCCCCAACTGAACTGATTCATCCCACGAAAGACCCGGAGTACACACGATGGTTGCCAAGCCGCCGGTCGAAGATGACTTCGCCGAACGCATCCTTGATGTCGACGTCTCCTCCGAGATGGAGACCAGCTTCTTGGAGTACGCCTACTCGGTGATCTACTCCCGGGCGCTCCCGGACGCGCGCGACGGTCTCAAGCCGGTGCAGCGGCGGATCCTCTACGGCATGGACCAGATGCGGATCCGTCCCGACGTGTCGCATGTGAAGTGTTCCCGGGTCGTCGGCCAGGTGATGGGTCTGTACCACCCCCACGGAGACTCGGCCATCTACGAGGCGCTGGTGCGCCTGGGCCAGTCCTGGTCGATGCGCCTGCCCACCATCGACGGGCACGGCAACTTCGGCTCGCTGGACTCCGGCCCGGCCGCGATGCGATACACCGAGTGCCGGATGGCCCCGGCCGCCGTGGCGATGACGGCCGACATCGAGTCCGACACCGTCGATTTCCGTCCCAACTACGACGGCAAGGAGACCGAGCCGGTCGTCCTGCCGGCTGCCTTCCCCAACCTGCTGGTCAACGGCTCCACCGGTATCGCCGTGGGCATGGCCACCAACATCGCCCCGCATAACCTGGTCGAGGTCGTCCAAGCACTCAAGCATCTGCTGAAGCATCCGGACGCCGACAGCGACGAGTTGATGCGCTACATCCCCGGTCCGGACTTCCCCACCGGCGGCAAGATCATCGGGCTGGACGGGGTGCGCGAGGCGTACCTGACCGGCCGCGGCCAGTTCAAGGTGCGCGCCAGCGCCCGGATCGAGCAGGTCACCCCGCGCCGCAAGGGCATCGTGGTCACCGAGTTGCCCTATCAGGTCGGCCCGGAGCGGATCATCGAGCAGGTCAAGACCCTGGTCACCGGCAAGCGCCTCACCGGGATCGCCGACATCAAGGACCTCACCGACCTGGCCAACGGCACCCGGCTGGTGATCGAGGTCAAGAACGGCATCAACCCTGACGCCCTGCTCGAAGAGCTGTACCGGCTGACCAAGCTGGAGGACTCCTTCTCGGCGAACAATGTGGCCCTGGTCGACGGCCAGCCGCAGACCATGCCGTTGCGGCAGATGCTGACGGTCTACCTCGACCACCGTCTGGACGTGATCCGGCGCCGGTCGGCGTTCCTGCTGGGCAAGGCCAAGGATCGACTGCATCTGGTGGAAGGCCTGTTGCTGGCGATCGTCGACATCGACGACGTGATCGCCATCATCCGCACCTCCGACGACGCGGCGCAGGCCCGCACCCGCCTGATGGACGCCTTCGAGCTCACCGAGACCCAGACCAACTACATCCTCGACATGCAGTTGCGTCGCCTGACCAAGTTCAGCCGGATCGATCTGGAAGCCGAGCGCGACAAGCTGTGGCAGACCATCACCGATCTGCAGGGCATTCTCGACTCCGATGATCGGCTGCGTGAGGTCACCGCGAACGAACTGGACGAGATCGCCCGCACTCACGGCACTCCGCGACGCACCGTCCTGCTGGCATCGGCCGGCACCCAGGTGACCGCAGCCAAGGCCGCCACCACCTTGGAGATCGCCGATGATCCCTGCTGGGTGATGTTGTCCTCGGCCGGGCTGCTGGCCCGCACCGACAACGCCGAGCCTCTGCCCACCGGCGGTCCGCGCGCCGTTCATGACGTCATCGTTTCGGCGGTGCGCACCACCGCCCGGGGCGAGTTCGCGGTCTTCACCAACACCGGACGACTGCTGCGCGCCCACGCCATCGAGGTGCCGTCGGTGCCGGTGACGGCCTCCGCTCCCAACCTGCAGGGCGGATCGCCGGCGTCCGAACTGTTGCCGCTGGAGCCTGGTGAGCGGATTCTCGGGCTCGGCACATTGGGTGAGTCCACGTTCGGCTGGGCGCTGGGCACCAAGCGCGGCGTGGTGAAGCGGGTCAATCCAGAGATGCTCACCAAGGACGCGTGGGAGATCATCCGGCTGGAGGACGGCGACGAGGTCGTCGGCGCCACCGAACTGCTCGACGATCTAGCCTCTTTGGTGTTCATCACCTCCGACGCCCAGCTCCTGCACTTCCCCGCCTCCCAGGTTCGCCCCCAGGGGCGCTCCGGCGGCGGCATGGCCGGCATCAAGCTCAGCGCCGGTGCCCAGGTGATCTCCTTCACCGCGACCACGATCCACGACGCCTCGGTGGTCACCGTGGCCGGATCGTCGGCGGCACTGCCCGGTACCGACGCCGGCACCGTCAAGCTCACTCCCCTGGCCGAGTATCCGGCGAAGGGGCGGGCCACCGGCGGGGTGCGCTGCCAGCGGCTGCTCAAGGGCGAAGACGTGCTGCTGCTGGGCTGGGCCGGACCCGATCCGGCGATCGCCGCCGCCGCCAGTGGTGCCCCGATCGATCTGCCGGCCGTCGACCCTCGTCGGGACGGCTCGGGCACCTCGGTGGGACAACCGCTGGCCGCCATCGGCTCGCGGTACCACGGCTGAACCGGGTCGGCATCCGGGCGTGCGCCCGGTTATGGTGAGGCCATGACC
>CAZLJN010000156.1:0-6156 GCA_964559815.1 uncultured Propionibacteriaceae bacterium | reverse complement strand
GCCGAGTCGGTAGCCACATGGACGGCTTCGTGGGTGAGGGTCGCCTGCACCCATCGATCGCCTTGGGCTTCGACGGCCGGGTTCATCACGATCCGCGGAGTGCCGGACGCACAGGTGGTGACGGCGGCGGTGTCGGCGGCGTTGGCACCGGTCACGGTGGCGAACACCTGCCGGCTCGAGGGGACGATCACCACCAATCCCCCGTCCCAGGTGGCGTCCGTGGTGAGCACCTTCGCCGCACGCACGGCGTCCGCGGCCCGGTCCAGCCGGGTGGCCCAGGCCGTCCGCTGCTCCGCGCTCAGCCCGGACGACAGGACGCTGCCGTGGGCTGCCGGGGTGAGAGCGACTTCCTCCCGCGTCCACAGCGGGCGTTCTGCCTGGTCGGCAACCGACGCGATCAGACCGTCGCCGCTGAGTTCGACATTGATGGCCTCGGTGGCCGTCCGTCGGTCTCCGGGGTAGCGAGTGGTGACGGTCAGGGGCTGGTCGCCAGCGACGTTCGCCGACGCGATCGACAGCCCTGAGTACCACGCGGCCGCGTCATGCGCGTCGGCGAATTGGCGGGCGAAGCCGGACGGGTCAGCTGCGGTGATCGCCGCCTGCAGACGCACGGCCAGGGTCGACTGCGGCGGCGCAACGACGGCGCAGCCGGAAAGAGCGATGGCCGTGAACAGGCCGAGGAGTCGACGAGTGATCAGCCGAGAATACGCCGGGCGGAGTACACCGCGGAGTAGCCGCTGAGGCTGTTCACCTGGATGCCGTAGCGGGGCTGGCGGGCGTGGACGATCTTGCCGCCGCCGATGTACATGGCCACGTGGTAGATGTTGCCGCCGTGGGCGAAGAACACCAGATCACCCGCACGCAGGTTGGACTTGCTCACCGAATGCCCTCGACCGGCCTGCGCCGATGAGGAATGCGGCAGCGAGATCCCGGCCTGACGGTAGGCGGCCAGCATCAAGCCCGAGCAGTCGAACGAGTTCGGACCGGCAGCGCCCCACACGTAACGGGACTTGCCCACCTTCGACAACGCGTAGGAGATGGCCTTCTTGATCCGGGCATCGGAGTCGGCGTAGTCGCCCGGGTCGGGGGTGCCCGGATCGCCGTCCTCGTTGTCGATCTCCTGGCGATCAGTGCCACTGAGCGAGTTGTAGAGGTCGTCGGCCTGACGCACCTTGTCGTCGGCCTTCTGCTTCATCTCGGCCAGCTGCTTCTCCTGGTCGGCGAGCGCGGCGACTTCGGCCTCGGCCGTGCGCTTCATCTCTTCCAGGTTGGCCTGCGCCGCCTGCTGCTCCGACAGCGTCTTGGTCATCGTCTCGTCTACTCGACTGGCGGTGGCGAGGCGATCGAGCAAGGTGTCGGGGTCGCTGGAGGTGAAGATCTGGACCGTGGTGTCGAACTCACGATTACGGAACTGCGCCAGCGCGATCGTCTGAGCAGCGGCGCTGAGCTGGTCGACCTTCTTCTGCTGGATCCCGATGTCGGCCATCAGCACCTTCAGGCCCTGCTTGCCCTCGTCGAGAGCGTCCGAGGCAGTGGCGTATTGCTCACCGATGTCGGCGGCCTCCGCTTCCAGGGCCTTCAGCCGGTCCTTGGCCTGGCCGGCCGTGGTCGGGCTGGGTGCCGGCTTCGGGGTGGGGGCCGCGTCAGCGGTCACGGATGAGCTTGCGAACAGTGCCACGACTACGGCAAATGCCGCCGTCGAGACAATAATTCGACTCTTCATCAATCACCCCTCGCAGATGGGCCACACCAAGCCCTGAAGCAAATCTGAGAAAACCCTAAGCGAACAGGACGTGGCGGCGCAACTCCGCGCCCGGCGTCCGGGGCTGAAATGTGTCCCCCGCACGGGGGACCGGATGCTATTGACCCACGACCAGACGCAGGGGTGGCAGCAGCCCCGAGGTGGCCATTGCGGCCAATGCGGCCTGCTCCTGATCGTCGAGTTGCACCTCGCCGCCGATCGGCCCCAACAGCACCGAAATCACACAGTCACCACAGGCCGGCCCACGAACCCGGCAGATGGCACAGTCGACATGCAGAATGTCCATGCCGTCAGCCTGCCAGCGGGCACTGACAGTCTGTTTTGTCTCTGCGGCGGAACCTGCCGTGCCGTGCCGTGGAGTGTCAGTGGCGGGGTTTAGCGTGTGGAAGGTGAGCAGCACCGCCGTGATCCAGCCCAGTTTCGAAGATCTCGGTCGTCCGCTGTCCCAGGTCACCTTCTGCGTGGTCGATCTGGAGACCACCGGTTCCAGCGAGGACGACACCATCACCGAGGTCGGCGCGGTCAAGGTGCGCGGCGGTCAGGTGCTGGGCGAGTTCCAAACCCTGGTGAACCCCAATACCCACATTCCGGCACTGATCTCGGTGCTCACCGGTATCACCGACCAGCTGGTCGCCGGGGCGCCCAAACTGCCGCAGGTACTGCCGGGGTTCCTGGAGTTCGCCGCGGGCACCGTGCTGGTGGCCCACAACGCCCGCTTCGACGTCGGCTTCCTCAAACGTGCCTGCGCGCGCCACGACTACAGCTGGCCGAATCCCGAGGTGGTCGACACCGTCGCCCTGGCCCGCCAGGTGCTGCTGCGCGACGAGGTGCCGAACGTGAAGCTGTCCACGCTGGCCGCGCACTTCCACACCGCCACCACTCCCAACCACCGCGCACTGGACGATGCCCGCGCCACCGTCGACGTGCTGCACGGCCTGCTGGAACGGGTCGGCAACCTGGGTACCGACACCTTGGAAGATCTACTGGAGTTCCTGCGACGGGTCTCGCCGCAGCGCCGCGCCAAGCGCACCCTCGCCGCAGGCGTGCCGTCGGCCCCGGGGGTGTATCAGTTTATCGCCGACCTCACCGCGCCGGACGGCAGCGTCCGTCGACAAGTGCTGTACGTGGGCAAGAGCACCAACCTGAAGCGCCGGGTGGCCAGCTACTTCACCGCCGCCGAGACCCGTCCACGGATGGACGAGATGGTGCGCATCGCCACCGGCGTGGAGACCACGGTCTGCCGCACCCCACTGGAGGCCGAGGTGCTGGAGTTGCGGCTGATCGGCGCCCACTCACCGCGCTACAACCGGCGCTCGAAATTCCCCGAGCGGCAGCATTGGCTCAAGCTGACCGCAGAGACCTATCCACGACTGTCGGTAGTGCGGCAGGTGAGTGATGACGGCTGCTTCTACTTCGGCCCGTTCCGGCGCCGCGCCGGCGCCGAGGAGGTAATGCTGGCGGTCTACGACGCCTTCTCGCTGCGGCAGTGCACCGCCCGCCTCTCGGCCAAGAAACCCTCCCCCGGCTGCGCGCTGGCCGATATGGGACGCTGCCCGGCGCCCTGCCAGTTGGCGATCGCGCCGGACGACTACGCGGCGATCGTCGACCAGGTTCGCCGGGCGCTCGGCGCGGACACCGCCGATCTGGTCGCGTCGGTGGCGCCACGGCTGGCCCAGCTCAGCGCCGCCGAACGCTACGAGGAGGCCGCCGCGGTGGTCGCTCGATTGGAGTCGTGCACCCGCAGCGCACTGCGGCACCACCGGTTGGCCAGCCTGGCCGGCTGCCCACAGTTGGTCGGTGCCCTGCGCACCGAGGCGGGCTGGGAGATCCATGTGGTCCGCTACGGCCGCCTGGCCGCGGCGGCCATGGCTCGACCCGGCGAGATTCCCCAGCAAGTCGCACGCGACGCCGTCCGTGCCGCCGACTGGGTAGCCCCGGCCACCGGGCCGCAGCCGGCGGCACTGATCGAGGAGACCGAGCGGATCGCCGACTGGCTGGAACGTCCCGGCGTCCGGCTGATCGAGATCGATGGTGATTGGTGCTGGCCGTTGGGCGTAGGGCCTTCGGCTTCGCAACGCCTGCGCCAGGTGGTCGTAGGATCACAGCCATGATCACTGCGATTGTGTTTGTCCAGGCCGAGGTGAACCGCATCCCCGAGGTCGCCCAGCAGTTGGCCGACATCGACGGCGTTTCCGAGGTCTACTCGGTCACCGGCACGATCGACCTGATCGCGATGGTCCGGGTGCGCAACATCGATGACGTCGCCGCTGTGGTCTCCGACAAGGTCAACAAGGTGCCCGGCGTGATCGACACCGAGACCCATGTGGCCTTCCGCGCCTACTCCACCCACGACCTGGAAGCTGCCTTCGCGATCGGCAACTAAGGCCCCATCCCCCTGCCGACTCCCACCAGGAGGTTCGGCGCCCCACTGCGTCCCCACGACGACCCTCGTGAGGCGAGCGCAACACCAGGCAGGCACCCCGAACATGCAGCAGCGCCCGCCCCCGAAGGGACGGGCGCTGTGAAATCGGGCGATCAGCTTTCGACGATCTCCACGCTGTTGATCACCACGGGCTCGGCCGGACGATCCATCGGGCCGGTCTTCACCAGTCCGATCTGGTCGACGATCGCCATCGAGTTCTCGTCGGCCACTTCACCGAAGATGGTGTGCTTGCGATCGAGCCACCGGGTGGCAGCCAGAGTGATGAAGAACTGCGAACCGTTGGTGCCGGGGCCGGCGTTGGCCATCGCCAGCAGGTACGGACGGGTGAACATCAACTCGGGGTGGAACTCGTCGGCGAAGTTGTAGCCGGGGCCGCCGGTGCCGGTGCCCAGCGGGCAGCCGCCCTGGATCATGAACCCGTCGATGACCCGGTGAAAAGTGAGTCCGTCATAGAACTTGCCGGTGGTCACCTGGCCGGAGCGGGGGTCGCGGTACTCCTTGGTGCCGGTAGCCAGCCCGACGAAGTTGGCCACCGTCTGGGGCGCTTGGTCACCGTAGAGAGTGATCGAGATATCGCCGCGGTTGGTGTGCAGGATTGCGGTCTGAGCCATCTGGCCTTCCTTTCTGTTACGCGCCCATCCTTCCAGATGAGGTGTGTTGCCGTGCTGTGGCGGGTACGGTGGAACTCAACATCGACCCGACCCACCGGGAGGCACAGTGAACACCAAGAAGCTGCGGAGCGCAGTCGAAGATGGCACCCAGGTGGCCGTGGAGCACCTGGCTCCCCTTGTCGAGCAAGCGCTGCGCGAGGGCGGCGCGTTGGCAGACCAGACCTATTCCCGGATTCGCCCGGCATTGCGTGACGCCGGAATCCGCAGCGCGCGCCTGGCCGCCGACACTTTCGATCGGGTGCATCCGGCTCTCGACGACGCGATCGACCGGGTCTACCCGGCGGTGAACACCACCGTGAAGCGCGTCCGTCCGGCCATGGACGATGTGCTGGAGCGAGTGCCTCCGGCGGTCGACTTCGCCCGCGAAAAGGTGCAGGACGACCTGTTGCCGGAGGTCGCCGATCAGCTGCGCCGCCTGGCCGCCCAGCCGCTGGCTCACGAGTTGAAGGTCGCCGCGGCGTCCGCAGCGCTGGCCAAGCAGCTGGAGAAGGCGTCCGGCAAGAAGAAGTCCGGCTGGAAGACCTTCGGCAAGATCGTGTTGGCCGGGGTGGTCCTCGGCGGCGTGGCGTACGCGGTGCGCAAGCTGCTTGCCGATCCGACCTCGGGGTGGGAAAGCTACTCCGGACGCGACAACGCCTACGTGGCCGACCCGGTCGCCGATGATTACGACGCCGACGACGTCGGCCTGATTGATGACGATCTCGACGAGGTCACCGAAGAGGTTCCCGATCTCGACGGGGTGGCCACCCCGGTCGCCACCGATTCGTTCGACGAGCACCCCTACGGTGAGGGCTCCTACGTGGGCGACGAGCCGCCGGCCGACTTCCTGATCAAGGGCAACGATCGCTCGAAGAAGTACCACGTTCCTGGCAGCGCCTCCTATGAGCGCACCAGCGCCGAAATCTGGTTCGCCAACGAGGAGGCCGCCCAGGCCGCCGGCTTCACCAAGGCCCAGCGCTGACGGGTTTCCTGAAAACTACCTGAGAATCAGGGGCGCCGACTCACAACGGCGCCCCTTTTTCGACTTTCTGGGGTGTGACAGCACTTACTCTCGACCACTCCTGGGTGCCCGCTGCACCCTTCCGCGCTCACCTGCGCCTCCTACTGGACCGGTCCGGACTGCCGTGGCCGGTGATGGCGATGACCGCCGGGGTCTCCACCCGGCTGGTCGGACGCCTGCTGGGTGTCAGCCAGTCCCGACAGCTGCCCAAGCTGCCCCGGGATTCGGCGATGCGCCTGTTCTGCCTCAGCGACGCCCGCCTGGCCGAGTTGGCCCGCAC
>CAZLJN010000155.1:0-6170 GCA_964559815.1 uncultured Propionibacteriaceae bacterium | reverse complement strand
GGCCAGGATGTTGGAGTTGTCGCCGCTGGACACCGCGGCGAAGCCATCGGCACGCTCGATGCCAGCCCGCACGAGCACCTGGCGGTCGAAGCCCACGCCCTTGACGGTCTTGCCCTGGAATTCCGGCCCGAGACGACGGAACGAGTCCTGGACCAGGTCGATCACTGCCACCGAGTGGCCGCGCCGTTCCAGGGCCCGAGCCAGCGACGAGCCGACCCGTCCGCAGCCCATGATGACGATATGCATCGCCTGTGCCTCCCAGTGGTGTGAACCTGCGGATACGACCCTATCAACGCCCCGGCGCGACAGGGTGTCCGGGGTGGGGGTTTTGAACGTCGGTGTGGGCCACCAACTCGCCCGCGTCCGGATTGGCCTAGGCTGCGTGAACGTGAGCGTCACCGATTTCGTGAAGCGGCTGCTGGTCGGGCGGAAGCTGGCCAGCACCCAGCTGGGGGAGACCCTGCTGCCGAAGCGCATTGCGCTTCCCGTGTTCGCCTCCGATGCCCTGAGCTCGGTGGCCTACGCCCCCGACGAGATCCTGCTCACCCTCTCGCTGGCCGGCATGGCCGGCTTCGCCTTCTCCTGGCAGATCGCGATCGTGGTGGCGGTCGTCATGCTGCTGGTGGTGATGTCCTACCGGCAGACCGTCCATGCCTATCCCTCCGGCGGCGGCGACTACGAAGTCGCCACGGTCAATCTCGGCGCCAACGCCGGCCTGGTGGTGGCCAGCGCCCTGCTGGTCGACTACGTCCTGACCGTGGCGGTGTCGGTGTCGTCCGGCATTCAGAACGCCAAGGCGATGCTGCCCTTCCTGTCCGGCAACGAGGGCCTGTGGGCCGCCGGCGTGATTCTGCTGCTGATGGCGATGAATCTGCGCGGCGTCAAGGAGTCAGGATCGTTCTTCGCCGTGCCCACCTACGGGTTCATGATCGGCGTCCTCGGCATGGTGCTGTGGGGCTTCTGGCGGATCTTCGGCATGGGCGAGCACCTGCTGGCGCCGACGGCGAACTATGAGGTGATCGGTTCGCCGGCCTACGACCCGTTCGTGGGGATGGCGATGATCGCGCTGCTCGCCCGGGCGTTCTCCTCCGGTAGTGCGGCCCTGACCGGTGTCGAGGCGATCTCAAACGGGGTGCCGTCCTTCCGGGAACCGAAGAGCACCAATGCCGCCACCACCCTCGCTCTGCTGGGACTGGTCGCGATTTCGATGTTCGGCGGCATCATCGCGCTGGCCAACCTGACCCGGCTGAAGCTGATCGACCCGGACGGGCAATCCCACTTCGAAGTGAATGGCGTGCCGACCGAGGTCGCTCACGAGACCGTGATCGGTCAGATGGCGCGGATGGTCTTCAGCGACTTCCCGGTGGGCTTCTACTTCGTGATCACCGCCACCATGGTGATCCTCTTCCTGGCTGCGAACACCGCCTTCAACGGGTTCCCGGTGCTGGGCTCGATTCTGGCCCGCGATGGCTTCCTTCCCCGGATGCTGCACACCCGTGGTGACCGGCTGGCGTACTCCAACGGCATCCTGGTGCTGGCGCTGGCCGCATTGGGGCTGGTGCTGGTCTTCAACGCCAACGTCACCGCGCTGATCCAGCTGTACGTGGTCGGGGTGTTCGTGTCGTTCACCATCAGCCAATTCGGCATGATCAAGCACTGGACCCGGCATCTGAAGACCGAGAAGGACTCCAAGATGCGGTCCCACATGATCCGTTCACGGGTGATCAACGCGGTCGGCATGGTCGGCACCGCATTGGTGCTGGTGATCGTGCTGGCTTCGAAGTTCATCTACGGCGCCTACTGGGCGGTGCTGGCGATGGCGCTGCTGTTCCTGCTGATGCGCTCGATCCGCCAGCACTATCAGAAGGTGGCCGACGAGGTGGCCATCGGGCCCTCCGACGCCCGGATGCTGCCCAGCCGGGTGCGTGCGGTCGTCCTGGTGCAGGAGGTCAACAAGCCGACGCTGCGGGCGGTGAACTTCGCCCGCGCCACCCGTCCGAGCAGCTTGGAAGCGGTGACGGTGGCCTACGACGACGCCCGCACCAAGGAGGTCGTGGCCGCCTGGGACGCCCAGGGACTGGAGTCCCCGCTGAAGGTGATCGCCTCGCCGTATCGGGAGGTCACCGGACCGTTCTTGAACTATGTGCGCGGGATCCGCTCCGACAACCCCCGCGACGTGGTCTGCGTCTACATCCCCGAGTTCGTGGTGGGCCACTGGTGGGAGCAGCTGCTGCACAACCAGACCACTTTGATCGTCCGGACGCGACTGAACTTCATGCAAGGCGTGATGGTGGCTTCGGTGCCGTACCAGTTGGCTTCGTCGAAGTACGCCTTCGATCGCGCCGAACGCAACAGCGCGGCCGCTTGGCGCCGGGCCGGCTCCGGTCAGGTGCGCGTCGGCGGCTTCAACGACGAGCAGACGAAGGCGGAGGAGTGAGTTTGCGAGCCGGAGCCGAACTCACCGACATCGAGATCGGGCCGATCGCGCACGGAGGACACTTCGTCGCCCGGCACGAGGGCATGGTGATCTTCGTCCGGGGCGGCCTCACCGGTGAACGGGTCGATCTTCGGCTGACCGAGGTGACCAAACGATTCGCTCGTGGGGTGGTCACTGCGGTGCGGGTGCCGAGCCCGGATCGGATCGAGCCGGCCTGTCCGATCGCCGCCGACTGCGGTGGCTGCGACTTTCAACATGTGGCGCCGGCGGCCTCTCGGGCGTTGAAGGCCCAGGTGGTGGCCGAACAGGTGCGCCACGCGGTCGGCTGGGAGTTCGACGGCGAGGTCGAGGAGGTGACTCCGGCGCCGTTCGGTTGGCGAACCCGGATGCGCTACCACGTCGACTCTCGCGGACGGTTGGGCCTGCGCGGGCATCGCTCCCATGAACTGGTGCCATTGCCGGCGCAGGGGTGTCTGCTCGCCGTGCCCGAGATCGCCCACCCGCCGGTGCCGCCTGGCCCGTCCGGCGAGGTGCTGGCGGTGGCCGCCGCTGATCAGATCGCTGTGGTCGACGCCGAGGACGCCGACGGCATCGTCACCGAGCAGGTCCGCGGACGCAGCTTCGAGGTGGGACTGGACGGTTTCTGGCAGGCCCATCGGGGTGCACCGGAGGCCTTGGTGGCCGCCGTCCTGGACGGCCTGGCGCCGACCCCCGGTGAGGTGGCCGCCGACCTGTACTGCGGGGTCGGGCTGTTCGCAGCGTTCTTGGAGGACGCCGGATGCCGAGTGCTGGGGATCGAAGGCGAGCGAACGGCGGTGCGCCACGCCCGCCACAACGTCGCCGGCGGGCAGTTCCTGGCCGGCGATGTCGCCGTCCTGGCCGACCGGCTGCCGGCTGCTGTCGACCTAGTGGTTCTGGACCCGCCGCGGGCCGGGGCAGGTGCGGCCGTGCTGGCTGCGGTGGTGGACCGACGACCGCGAGCGATCGCCTACGTGGCCTGCGACCCGGCGGCCTTGGCCCGGGATCTGCGAACGGCCGCTGCTGCGGGCTATCAGCTGGCGTCCCTGCGGGCGTTCGATCTGTTCCCGTTGACCCATCACATTGAGTGTGTGGCTATTCTGAAGCCATCGTGACTAGCAGTAATGGTCGACGCAGGCCGGAGCCTCGATGCCCGCTGCGCCCCGGCGAGGTGTGCAACCTCTGCCAACTGGATGTGACCGGTCCGCAGGACTGCGGGCTGGTGTATCTGGTCGGTGCCGACCCCGACCTTCGGCGCCCCGTCGATGGGTCGTCGGATGGCGACGAAAAGGCCGTGATCGGCGCGTCCGGTGGCAGTGTTGCCAGCTAGCCTGAGGCGACCTGGTGGGCTAATATCTCGATATCAAGATAAATCTGGCTACGGGAGGCCACATGAGCATCGACAGCTACCGCGCATCCGACAATCTGGAAGTCGGTGGGCAGAGCTACCAGATCTTCCGCATCGATGCAGTCGAAGGTTCTGCGTCCTTGCCGTTCAGCCTCAAGGTGCTGCTGGAGAACCTGCTGCGCACCGAAGACGGCGCGAACATCACCGCCGAGGACATCGCCGCCCTCGGTGCGTGGGATCCGTCGAGTGAGCCGAACAAGGAGATCCAGTTCACCCCGGCTCGGGTGATCATGCAGGACTTCACCGGCGTGGCGTGTGTGGTCGACCTGGCCACCATGCGTCAGGCCGTCGCCGACCTCGGTGGCAACCCCGACAAGGTCAACCCGCTGGCTCCTGCGGAGCTGGTCATCGACCACTCGGTGATCGCGGAGTATTTCGGCACCCCCGACGCTCTCACCAAGAACGTCGACGTGGAGTACCAGCGCAACGAGGAGCGTTACAAGCTGCTGCGCTGGGCGCAGACCGCTTTCGACGAGTTCAAGGTCGTCCCGCCGGGCACCGGCATCGTCCACCAGGTCAACATCGAGAACCTGGCCCGCGTGGTCTTCGCCCGTGAGGTGGACGGCGTGCTGCAGGCCTACCCGGACACCTGCGTCGGCACCGACTCCCACACCACCATGGTCAACGGCCTGGGCGTCGTCGGCTGGGGCGTGGGCGGCATCGAGGCCGAGGCCGCCATGCTGGGTCAGCCGATCTCCATGCTCATCCCGCGCGTGGTCGGCTTCAAGCTGGCCGGCAAGCTCAATGACGGCGTCACCGCCACCGACCTGGTGCTGACCATCACCGAGATGCTGCGCAAGCACGGCGTGGTCGGCAAGTTTGTGGAGTTCTACGGACCCGGCGTGGGTGAGATCCCGCTGGCCAACCGCGCCACCATCGGCAACATGAGCCCGGAGTACGGCTCGACCATCGCGGTCTTCCCGGTCGACGACAAGACCCTGGACTACCTGCGGATGACCGGTCGTGACGAGTCCCAGATCGCCCTCGTCGAGGCCTACGCCAAGGCCCAGGGCCTGTGGCTGGATCCGAACGCCGAGCCGCGCTTCTCCGAGCAGCTCGAACTCGACCTGTCCACTGTCGTGCCCAGCATCTCCGGCCCCAAGCGTCCGCAGGACCGGATCGTGCTGGCAGAGAGCAAGGCCAAGTACAACGACATCATCGGCACCTACACCGATGATGCCGCTCGTACCGTGCCGGTGACGCTGGCCGACGGCCGCACCTTCGAGCTGGCCAATGGCGCCGTCACCGTGGCCTCGATCACCTCCTGCACCAACACGTCCAACCCGTCGGTGATGATCGGCGCTGCGCTGGTGGCCAAGAAGGCCCACGAGCTCGGCCTGATGCCCAAGCCGTGGGTGAAGACCACGGTGGCGCCGGGTTCGCAGGTGGTCACCGACTACTTCGCCAAGGCCGGCCTGCAGGAGCACCTGGACGCGCTGGGCTTCGAGACCGTCGGCTACGGCTGCGTGACCTGCATCGGCAACACCGGCCCGCTGATCCCCGAGGTGTCCAAGGCGATCAACGACAACAACTTGGCCGTCACCGCTGTGCTGTCGGGCAACCGCAACTTCGAGGGCCGGATCAGCCCGGACGTGAAGATGAACTACCTGGCCAGCCCGCCGTTGGTGATCGCCTACGGCCTGGCCGGCACGATGAACATCGACCTGGCCACCGAGCCGCTGGGCACCGGTTCGAACGGTGAGCCGGTCTACCTGGCCGATATCTGGCCGACCACCGATGAGATCGAAAAGGTCGTCGGCTCGTCGATCAGCGCCGAGATGTTCGCCACCCGCTACGCCGACGTGTTCGCCGGTGATGAGCGCTGGCAGAACCTGCCGACGCCCGAAGGTAACCTGTTCGCCTGGGATGAGGCCTCCACCTACATCCGTCGCGCGCCGTACTTCGACGGGATGCCGGCCACCCCGGCTCCGGTCACCGATGTCACCGGCGCTCGGGTGTTCATGAAGCTGGGCGATTCGGTCACCACCGATCACATCTCGCCGGCGGGTTCGATCAAGCCGGAGACCCCGGCTGGTCAGTACCTGACCGGGCACGGCGTCGAACGGGCCGACTTCAACAGCCTGGGCTCGCGTCGTGGCAACCACGAGGTGATGATCCGCGGCACCTTCGCCAACATCCGCCTGCGCAACCAGGTGGCTCCGGGCACCGAGGGCGGGTTCACCCGTGACTTCACCCGGCCCGATGGCCCGGTGGTCTACGCCTACGATGCGGCCGAGAACTACGCCGCCGCCGGCATTCCGCTGGTCGTGCTGGCCGGCAAGGAGTACGGCTCGGGTTCGTCGCGTG
>CAZLJN010000154.1:0-6220 GCA_964559815.1 uncultured Propionibacteriaceae bacterium | reverse complement strand
GGGATCAGGTCGGCAGTAGGCACCCTCACATCGTGGCAGAGTCAACCGAGGGTGTCCCGCTCCGTGTGGGGCGGTGTGAGTCTCGGGTGGGGCGGGTTAAGGTCGGGGCATGGAACTGCTCGTCACCATCTTCTGGGTGTGCCACCTGATCGCCACGGCGTCCATCGTGCTCGGCTGGGTGGTGAGTCTGTTCCGTGCCGGGCTCGGGGTGACGGTGATGGCGTGGGCGGCGCGCTCCCAGCTGCTGATCGGCCTGATCCTGATGAATCTGACCTATGCCCACGGGATGAACTTCCCCAAGGTCATCCTCAAGATCATGCTGGCGGTGGTGGTGGTCGGGCTGATCGAGATGGCCAACGTGCGGCTGAAGAAGGCGCAGTCGGTGTCGGTGCTGACGGTGGCGGCGGTGGCGCTGACAGCAGTGATCGCCACGTTCTCTTTTCTCTGGCACTGAGGTTGACGAAATCGAACAGACGTTCGATCATTGGTGAGTGAAGGCCGCGCTCGCTATCTCCGAAGACGCCCCGGTGGCGGACGTGGTGGCGCGCCTGCGAGCCCACGTCGACACCGTTCAGTCGCGACTACGTCCCCAACCGTTCGGCCTGCTGCCGGCGTTGGCGCAGCTGCTGGGTGAGCCGGGACTGAAACCGGGGGCGGTCTACAGCCTTGATGCTGAAGGTGCCCTGCTGCAGGCGCTCCTGGCAGGACCGTCTCAGCAAGGCCACTGGTGTGGAGTGGTCGGCATGCCGTCCTTCGCCGTCGAAGCCGCGGCCTTGGCTGGAGTTCGCCTCGACCGGCTGGTGCTGGTGCCCGAACCCGGTGACCAATGGCTGGCGGCCACGGCCGCGTTGACCGAAGTCGTGCCGGTCTTGGCGGTCCATCCGTCCACACGGGTGCGCGAGTCTGATGCGGCCCGGTTGGGCTCCCGCCTCCGCGACCGGGGAGGGGTGCTGCTGGTGGCGGGGCCGTGGCCGCGTGCCGAGGCCCGGCTGACCGCCGGCGAGCGGCAATGGCATGGTCTGGGTTCTGGTGACGGGCACCTGATCAGTCGAGACATTCAGGTACAGGTGACCTCGCGGCGGTACCCGTCCGGACGGCGTGGCTGGCTGAGGTTGCCCGATCCGGACGGACGCGCGGTCGCCGGCGAGCCGCTGCGGCCCGGGCTGCAGGTGGTCGGCTGAGATGGCGGGCGGGGCAGCGGCAGCCGAGCGCTGCCTGGCGTTATGGTTCCCGGCCTGGCCGGTGACGGCGTGGGCGCTGGCCACCGGTGGGGATGCGGAGCGTCCGGTGGCCGTGGTGGCGGCCAACCGGGTGACGGCCTGCTCGGCGGCAGCGGCCGCCGAGGGCGTCGGTGTCGGTCAGCGCCGCCGAGAGGCGCAATCACGGTGTCCGCAGCTGGTCGTCCTGCCGGTTGACGAGGCGGTCGACGCCCGCGAGTTCGATCCGGTGGTGGCCGCGATCGAGCGGCTCTCGCCGGGGGCGCAGGTGATCCGTCCGGGTCTGTGCGTGGTCCGGGCTCGTGGCCTGGCCCGCTATCTCGGCGATGAGGCGCTGGCGGCCGAGACCATTCTGGAGGCGGTGGTCACCGAGACCGGCGTCGACAGCGGTCGGGCCGGGGTGGCCGATGGGGTCTTCGCCGCAGTGCAGGCGGCCAGGGCAGCCGCGGGGGTCACGGTGGTGCCACCAGGTGGCGCGCCGGACTTCCTGTCACCGCTGCCGATCGCGCGACTGGGTGATCCGGTGATCGCCGACCTGCTGCCACGGTTGGGGGTGCACACGCTGGGTGGTTTCGCCGCCCTCACCGCCGCCCAGGTGCGTGACCGCTTCGGGACGGCGGGGGTGCGGCTGCACCTGTTGGCGTCCGGGGCCGATCCGCGCGCCGTCCAACCCCGCGAACCACCGCCGGAGCTGGCCGTGCGTATCGACTTCGAACCACCACTGACTCTGGTCGACCAGGTCGCCTTCGCCTCCCGGACGTCGGTGGCGGCCTTCATCGACGGCCTCGCCGCAGCGGGATTGGCCTGCACCGAAGTGCGGGTGGAATTCAGCGGCGAGAACGACGAGTTCTTCGCCCGCACCTGGCTGACCCCGGGGGTCTTCGACAGTGCCGCGATCACTGATCGGATCCGCTGGCAGCTTCAGGCGGCGGCCGGAGTGCAGTTGCATTCGCCGGTCACCAGCGTGCGGTTGGAGCCGGTGGCCGTCGATGCGGCCGTTCATCATGTGCCGGGGCTGTTCGGCCTGGGGCCGGACGAGCGGGTGCATCACGCGATGTCCCGGGTGCAGGCGATGCTGGGCCATGAGGGGGTACTCACCGGGCAGGTCGGTGGCGGGCGCTGGCTGGCCGAGCGGCAGGTGCTGGTGCCGTGGGGTGATCGGCCGTCGGTGAGTCAACCGGACGACCGTCCCTGGCCGGGGCAGGTGCCCCACCCGTTGCCGGCCACTGTCTTTCCCGAGCCGCTGCCGGTGCGGGTGCAGGGCGCCGGCGGGGGTGAGGTCGCCGTCGATGAGCGGGGGAGGCTGAGCGCGGAGCCGCAGGCGCTGACCGTGGGCGGACGTCCGGTGCCGGTGACGGCGTGGGCCGGTCCCTGGCCGGTGAACGAGCGGGCCTGGGACGGGCAGCGGCAGCGACAGGCGAATCGCTTCCAGGTGGTCGACGAGTCCGGTGCGGCGTGGCTGCTGTGGCGCGATGCCCGCGGCTGGTGGGCCGAGGCGCGCTATGACTGAAACGAGCCGGTGATGGGGTTCAACAATCCGCCGATGACGTGGCGGGCGTTGGAGCAGACGCTGAGTGCCTCGAAGAAGGCCGCGGCGGCTGCCGAGCTACCCAGCTCACGCAAACGGGGGCCTTATCAGGCGCCCACGGTGCAACGTCCGACCTCGACGGTGCCGTACGCCGAACTGCATGCCCATTCCTCCTTCTCCTTCCTGGACGGGGCGTCCGGCCCGGCGGAGCTGGCGGTGGAAGCCGAAAGGTTGGGGCTGGAGGCGCTGGCGATCACCGACCACGACGGGCTGTACGGCATCGTCCGGTTCGCCGAAGCGGCCGAGCAGTTGGCCGTGCGGACGGTCTTCGGCGCCGAGTTGTCGCTGGATCTGCCCGCGCCTCAGGCCGGGCAGCCCGACCCGGTTGGGGAGCATCTGGTGGTGCTGGCCATCGGCGAGGAGGGTTATCACCGGCTGGCCGGAGCGATCACCGCCGCTCAGTTGGCCGGCGGCGAGAAGGGGCGTCCGATCTACGACCGCGAGCTGTTGGCCGCGCAGGCCGATGGGCACTGGGCGGTGCTCACCGGGTGTCGCAAGGGCGGGGTGCGGCAGGCGTTGGCCGCCGAGGGTGTGGCCGGCGCGCGTCGAGCGCTGGCCGATCTACGGCACCTGTTCGGCGACGACCGGGTCTGGGTGGAGTTGATCGATCATGGCCGTCCCACCGATTCGGTCGACAACGACGCGCTGGCTGCGGTGGCTGCCGAGGCCGGCGTGCCCACCATCGCCACCGGCAATGTCCACTACGCCACTCCGGCCCAGCACCCGTTGGCCCAAGCGGTGGCGGCGGTGCGGGCCAATCGCAGCCTGGACGCCTTGGACGGGTGGTTGCCGGCCGCCGGCACGGCCTTCCTGCGGTCGGGGGAGGAGATGGCTGCCCGCTTCGCTCGCTACCCCGGGGCGGTGGCGCGGACCGTCCCGTTGGCCGAGCAGCTGGCGTTCTCACTGCGCCGGGCCAAGCCGGCGCTGCCGACGCAGGAGGTTCCGGCCGGTCACACCCCGATGAGTTGGTTGCGGCACCTGGTGTGGACGGCGGTGCCGTCCCGCTATCCGAAGCTCACCACCGACCAACGTGCCCGGATCGAGCGGGAGTTGGCGGTCATCGAGGCCAAGGACTTTCCGGGCTACTTCCTGATCGTCCACGACATCGTCGCCGAGGCCCGGCGGCGCGGCATTTTGTGTCAGGGCCGCGGGTCGGCCGCCAACTCGGCGGTCTGCTACCTGCTCAACATCACCGCGGTCGACTCGATCGCCTACGACCTGCCGTTCGAGCGGTTCCTGTCGGCGCTGCGCGACGAGGAGCCCGACATCGATGTGGATTTCGACTCCGATCGGCGCGAGGAGATCATCCAGTGGGTCTTCGACCGCTACGGACGTGAGCGCGCTGCCCAGGTGTGCAATGTCATCCAGTACCGGCCCAAGAACGCGATCCGCGACATCTCGCGCGCGCTGGGCTACAGCCCGGGGCAGGCTGATGCCTTCGCCCGGCATGTCGAGCGCTGGGGGTCGGCGCTGGCCGCCGAAGCCGACGACATCCCTTCCGCCGTCGTCGAACTGGCCGCCCAGTTGCTGAAAGCGCCGCGTCACTTGGGCATTCACTCCGGCGGGATGGTGCTCACCGAGCGCCCAGTGGGGGAGGTGGTGCCGATCGAGCATGCCCGGATGGACGGTCGCACGGTGATCCAATGGGACAAGGACGACGCCGCTTGGATGGGCTTGGTGAAGTTCGATCTGCTCGGCCTGGGCATGCTCGCCGCCTTGCAGCACAGCTTCGATCTGATCGCGGGGGCGACCGGTGAGCGCTGGGAGTTGGCCACCATCCCCAAGGAGGAGCCCGGTGTCTACGACATGCTGTGCCGCGCCGATTCAATCGGGGTTTTCCAAGTGGAGTCCCGCGCCCAGATGGGGCTGCTGCCCCGACTGCAACCGCGACGTTTCTACGACCTGGTGATCCAGATCGCGCTCATTCGTCCCGGGCCGATTCAGGGCGGGGCGGTGCATCCGTTCGTCCGGCGCAAGCTCGGACGCGAGCCGGTCACCTATGCCCATCCGAAGCTGGAGCCGGTACTGCGCCGCACCCTGGGGGTGCCGGTGTTCCAGGAGCAGCTGATGCAGATGGCGATGGCGGTCGGGGACTGCAGCGGCGAGGACGCCGACCTGCTGCGGCGGGCGATGGGGTCGAAACGCGGCGTGGAGCGGATCGAGTCGCTGAAGGCGAAGCTGTTCGAAGGGATGGCGCGCAATGGGCTCACCGGCGAGGCGGCAGAGCGCATCTACGCCCAGATTCAGGCTTTCGCCAATTTCGGATTCGCCGAGTCGCATTCGCTGAGTTTCGCGTTGCTGGTCTATGCCTCCTCCTGGCTGAAGCTGCATTATCCGGGCGCCTTCCTGGCTGGGCTGTTGCGGGCGCAGCCGATGGGCTTCTATTCGGCATCAACCCTGGTCTCCGATGCCCGCCGCCATGGTGTGGTGGTGTTGCCTCCAGACCTGTCGCGCTCGGGGGTGGATGCCGGGCTGGAGCCGCTGGGTGAGCCTGTCGAAACCAAGCCTGTCGACACCACCGGACGGGCATCGTGTGTGGGCGAGCAGCCGCCGGTCGGCGATTTCGATCCCGCCGCCGCCGATGACAGCGCGGCGCATCGACGCGACGGCGGCTTCGCCGTCCGGTTGGGGCTGGCCGAGGTGCGCGGGATCGGCCGCGACGTCGCCGCTCGCATCGTGACCGCGCGGGCCGAGGGAGCATTCACCTCGATGGAGGATCTGGTGCGCCGCGTCGGGGTGAGCGTCGAACAGCTGGAATCCCTGGCCACCGCAGGCGCCTTCGACTGTCTGGGGTTGAGCCGACGCTCGGCGGTGTGGCAGGCCGGACGCGCCGCGCTGAACCATGCCGCGTCGTTGCCCGGCACCCTGATCGAGATCCAGCCGGTGCTGTTCGGTGAGCCGACCCCCACCGAGGCCCTGGCCAATGAGTTGTGGGCGACCGGGGTGAGTACCGCCGAGCATCCGATCGGCCAGCTGCGCGCCGACCTGCGGGCCAGGGGAGTGCTGAGTAGTGCCGATCTGCGTTTCGCCGAGCCTGATCGCCGCATCGAGGTGGGCGGGCTGGTGACCCATCGGCAGCGTCCGGCCACCGCCTCGGGGATCACCTTCCTCAGCCTGGAGGACGAGTTCGGCCTGCTGAACGTGGTCTGCTCGATGGGGGTCTGGCAGCGCTACCGCCGGGTGGCGCGGACGTCCTCGGCGGTGGTGGTGCGCGGCAAGCTGGAACGATCGCCGGAAGGGGTGGTCAATGTGCTCGCCGATCGCATCGAAGCCCTCCCGATTCTGGTTCCGCACCGCAGTCGCGACTTCCACTGATGTCGTCGGCCTGATCGCAGTCGTGACTTCTGCTGAGGGAGGGTGCCAGCGAGCCGGCCCGAGCCTAGGCTCCAGCCGTGACCACTGAGTTGACACCATC
>CAZLJN010000153.1:0-6231 GCA_964559815.1 uncultured Propionibacteriaceae bacterium | reverse complement strand
ATCCATGTGAGGGGAAACGAGGTCACTTTCTCCGGCACCCCAGAGGCGGTCACGGCGGCCGCAGACGTGCTCACCGAGTTGATCACCATCGTCCGCACCGGCCAGGGGCTGGCCGCCGACACCGTGGAGCGCGTTCTCGGGATGGCCGGGAGTAACGACGTCAGCGCGTCCGAGGTGCTCACCCACAACATCCTGTCCAGCCGCGGCAAGACGATCAGGGCCAAGACCCTCAACCAGAAGCGCTACGTCGACGCCATCGACGCCCACACGGTGATCTTCGGCATCGGCCCGGCCGGCACTGGCAAGACCTACCTGGCGGTGGCCAAGGCCGTGCAGGCGCTGCAGGCCAAGCAGGTGAACCGGATCATCCTGACCCGCCCGGCGATCGAGGCCGGCGAGCGGCTGGGGTTCCTGCCCGGCACCCTCAACGACAAGATCGATCCCTACCTGCGGCCGCTCTACGACGCATTGCACGACATGCTCGATCCAGAGTCGGTGCCCAAGCTGCTCACGTCCGGGACGATCGAGGTCGCGCCGTTGGCGTACATGCGCGGCCGCACCCTGAACGACGCCTTCATCATCCTCGACGAGGCGCAGAACACCTCGGCCGAGCAGATGAAGATGTTCCTGACCCGGTTGGGCTTCGGTTCCAAGATCGTGGTCACCGGCGACGTCACCCAGATCGACCTTCCCGGTGGCGTCCGGTCGGGCCTGACCGTGGTGGAGGACATTCTGGACGGCGTGGACGACATCGCCTTCTGCCGTCTGACCAGCCATGATGTCGTCCGACACAAGTTGGTCGGACGGATCGTGGCCGCCTATGACCGTTTCGAAGCGCGGGTCGCACCAGAGAGGAAGCACCGATGATCGATGTCAACAACGAGTCGGGGGTCGAGGTCGACACCCAGCGTCTGGTGCAGTTGGCCGCCTTCGCGCTCGACCTGTTGCGGATCCATCCCGAGGCCGAGTTGTCGATCCTGCTGGTCGATGAAGACACCATGAGCGCCTACCACGTGAAGTTCATGGACGAGCCCGGCCCCACCGACGTCCTCAGCTTCCCGATGGACGAGTTGCGCGCCCCCGAGGAGGACGAGGAGCCGCCGCTCGGACTGCTCGGCGACATCGTCCTGTGCCCGACCGTCACCGCCGCCCAGGCTGCCGGCATGGGCCGCACCCCTGAGGAAGAGGCCGACTATCTGCTGATCCATGGGCTGCTGCACCTGCTGGGCCACGACCATGCCGAGCCGGCCGAGAAGCAGGTCATGTTCGAGCTGAACGACAAGATCATCGCCGCCTGGAACGCCTCCCGCGCCTGACCCGTGGCGGTTGAGCCTGTCGAAACCAACGGCAGGCGCCGGGGTTTCGGCACGCGGGTTGCGCTCACTACTCAGCGCGCGACGAGTGGTGAGGCGCCCGCTTCGGGTGCTTCCGCCCGGTGCGGTCGGCTGCCGATAGACTCAGACCATCGATTTCGACGAACGAGGCGTGTGATCCAGGCTTGAGTCAGACCCAGTGGATGTTGCTGGCCGTCGCCGCGGTGTGCGTGCTGCTTGCCGGACTCCTCACCGCGGCCGAGTCGGCGCTGGCCTCGGTGTCCCGGGCCCGGGCCGAGCGCCTGGTCGATGAGGGCCGTCGGGGCGCCCCGCGGCTGCTGTTGTTGGCCGAAGATGCGGCCCCGCACCTGAACACCACCTTGTTCCTGCGGATCCTGCTCGAAGTGGTGGCGATCGTGGCGGTGACCGTGGTGATCGTGGCCCACTTCACTCAACTGTGGGAGCAGCTGCTGTACCCCACGCTGACCATGGTGGTGGTCTCCTTCATCGGCCTGGGGGTCGCCCCGCGCACCCTGGGACGCCAGCATGCCGATCGGGTCGCGTTGGCCGCGGCCGGACCGGTCGGCGCCTTGACCACCGTGCTGGGGCCGGTGTCGCAGCTGATGATCCTGATCGGCAATGCGCTCACCCCGGGCAAGGGCTTCGCCGAAGGGCCGTTCACGTCCGAGGCCGAACTGCGCGAACTCGTCGATATCGCCGAGGCCCGCGACCTGATCGAGGCCGACGAGCGCGAGATGATCCATTCGGTGTTCGAACTCGGCGACACCATCGTCAAGGAAGTCATGGTGCCGCGCACCGAAATGGTCTACGTCGAGCGCGACAAATCGCTGCGACAAGCCGTTTCGCTGGCGCTGCGGTCGGGCTTCAGCCGGATTCCGGTGATCGGTGACGACATCGACGACGTGGTCGGCATCCTCTATCTCAAGGACGCCATCCAGCGGCTCTACGACGACCCCACCGCGCAGACCTCCGAACAGGTCGACACCTTGATGCGCACGCCGATCTTCTGTCCCGACTCCAAGCCGGTCGACGAGTTGCTGCGGGAGATGCAGCTCACCCGCAGCCATGTGGTCATCGTCATCGACGAGTTCGGCGGCACGGCCGGCCTGGCCACCATCGAGGACGTGCTGGAGGAGATCGTCGGCGAGATCGTCGACGAGTACGACGACGAAGTGGCGCCGGTCACCGAACTGGGCTCAGACCGGTTCCGGGTCTCTGCCCGGCTCGGGGTCGAGGACTTCGGCGAGCTGTTCGGGCTCAAGGTCGACGACGATGACGTCGACACCGTGCTGGGCCTGATGGCCAAAGAACTCAACCGCGTGCCGATCCCCGGCTCGGTGATCACCTGGAACGGGATCAAGCTGGTTGCTGAGCGTGGCGCCGACCGACGCCACTCCATCCAGACCGTGCTGGCCAGCCGGGCGGTCGACGAGGTGGACGAGGCGGCCGAAGCGGCAGCCAAGTTGGCCGAAGAATCTGCAAGGCGGCACACATGAAATCCGGATTCGCTTGTTTCGTCGGACGTCCGAACGCGGGCAAGTCGACCCTGACCAATGCGCTGGTGGGGGAGAAGATCGCGATCGCGTCCTCCAAGCCCCAGACCACTCGTCACGTGGTGCGCGGCATCGTCAACACCGATGACGCGCAGCTGATCGTGGTCGACACCCCCGGGTTGCACAAGCCGCGCACCCTGCTGGGTGAGCGGCTCAACGACCTGGTCCATGACACCTGGGCCGAGGTGGACGTGATCGGCGTCTGCCTGCCGTCCAACCAGCGGGTCGGCCCCGGCGACACCTACCTGGTGGCCGAGATCGCCAAGCTGCCGAAGCGGCCGAAGCTGGTCGCGTTGGCGACCAAATCCGACCTGGTCAACAAGTCGCGCCTGGCCGAGCACCTGCTGAAGATCGCCTCACTAGAGGAAGAACTCGGCATTCGCTGGGAGGCGATCGTGCCGGTCTCCGCGCTCACCGACGACCAGGTGGACGTGGTGGCGGCCGAGCTGATCAAGCTCCTCCCCGATGGTCCGATGTACTTCCCCGACGGCGAGGTCACCGACGAACCCACCGAGACCCGGATCGCCGAACTGATCCGTGAGTCGGCGCTGGAGGGCGTCAACGACGAACTGCCGCACTCGCTGATGGTGGTGATCGACGAAATGGGGGAGCGTCCTGATCGTCCCGCGGACAAGCCGCTGCTCGACATCTTCGCCTCCATGATCGTCGAGCGGGACTCCCAGAAGGGCATCATCATCGGCCACAAGGGGGAACGGCTCAAGCAGATCGGCACGGTCGCCCGTCTCCAGATCGCCGAACTGGTCGGCATGCCGGTGCATCTGGATCTGCGGGTCAAGGTGCTGAAGGAGTGGCAGCGCAATCCCAAGTACCTCAACCGGCTGGGGTTCTGAGCGTGCAGGCCATCGCCGACCGGTTGGCGCAGCTGCGTGAACGGGTGGCTGCCGCGGAGGCTGCGGCAGGACGTCCGGCCGGTGCGGTACGGGTGCTGCTGGCCACCAAGACCCAACCGGCCGAACTGATCGCCGCCGTCCTCGCATTGCCCGAGGCCGCGGGCATGCTGCGTGGCGAGAACCGGGTGCAGGAACTGGTCGCCAAGGGTCCCTCGTTGGCCGGGTTGGCGGTGCCCACCCACCTGATCGGGCCACTGCAGTCGAACAAGATCAACGCCGCCCTGCGGTGGGTCGGTGGCATCGAGTCGGTGGCCGACCTCGACCTGGCCCGGGCGGTGGCGTCCCGGCTGGAGCCCGGGCGGACGCTGGAGGTGATGATCCAGGTCAACGTGTCCGGTGAGCCGACCAAGTCTGGTGCGGCCCCCGACGATGCCGTGGCTCTGGCCCTGGCCACCGCCGATCTCTCCGGTCTGACGGTCACCGGGTTCATGACGATCGGGGCCAACACCCCTGATCAGAGCGTGATTCGAAGCGGCTATGCCCAGCTGGCCGCGATCCGTGACCACGCCCTGGACGCCGGCCTGATCACTGCCACCGAACTGTCGATGGGAATGAGCGGCGACCTGGAGTCGGCGATCGCCGAAGGCGCCACCATCGTCCGGGTGGGCACCGCGGTATTCGGCCCGCGGGGGGCCTGACCAGATGAGCATGATCTGCACCAAATCACCAAGACAGTTGACGATCGCACCCAGGCTGCGTCTACCATGGCTGACATGTCATGGGCGCGACTCCTGCTTGGTCGCCGCAGCGAGGCCTAGTTTCAGATCAGGCCTCCTCGCTGCGGAGTTCTTCACGCGCCTGTAAATCCGCACGCACATCAAGCGAGGAAACCCATGACCACCAACTCTTTCGGCACCCGGCCCCAGCAGGGCACTCCGGTGCAACAGCCCAGCCCGATGCCGTTCGGGCGCTACACCGCCTTCAACCCGGTAGATGTTCCCGACCGCACCTGGCCGACCAAGAAGATCACCGAGGCGCCGCGCTGGCTGTCCACCGACCTGCGGGACGGGAACCAGGCGCTGATCGACCCGATGACGCCATCACGCAAGCGCAAGATGTTCGATCTGCTGGTGAAGATGGGCTACAAGGAGATCGAGATCGGTTTCCCGTCGGCCTCTCAGACCGACTTCGATTTCGTGCGCGGCCTGATCGAATCCGATGCCGTTCCCGACGATGTCCAGATCAGCGTCCTGACCCAAGCCCGTGAGGACCTGATCGAACGCACCGCGCAGTCCCTGATCGGGGCCAAGCGGGCCAATATCCACATGTACAACGCAACAGCAGAACTGTTCCGCCGTGTGGTGTTCAACATCGACGAGAGCCAGTGCATCGCCATGGCCACCCGGGGCACCGGTTGGGTGATGAAGTACGCCGAGAAGTACCTGGGTGATGTCGAGTTCGGCTACCAGTACAGCCCGGAGATCTTCACCCAGACCCCCACCGATTTCGCCGTCGAGGTCTGCGACGCCGTCTCCGAGGTCTGGCAGCCCGGCGAGGGCCGCGAGATCATCTTCAACCTGCCGGCCACCGTCGAGATGTCGACGCCGAACACCTACGCCGATCAGATCGAGTACTTCGGACGGCACGTGAAGCACCGCCCGTATGTGGCCGTCTCGCTGCACCCCCACAACGACCGGGGGACGGCGGTCGCCGCGTCCGAGCTGGGCATGATGGCCGGCGCCGATCGCGTCGAGGGCTGCCTGTTCGGTCACGGTGAGCGCACCGGAAACGTCGACCTGGTCACCTTGGGCATGAACCTGTTCAGCCAGGGCATCGATCCGAAGATCGACTTCTCCGACATCGACGAGATCCGTCGCACTGTCGAGTACTGCACCAACCTGCCGGTCCATCCGCGCCACCCATACGCGGGCGACCTGGTCTTCACCGCCTTCTCCGGCTCCCACCAGGACGCCATCAAGAAGGGGCTGGAAGTGCTGGAGAAGAAGGCCGCGGCGCAGGGCGTGAGCACGTCCGAAGTGGCCTGGGAGGCGCCCTACCTGCCGATCGACCCGCACGACGTGGGCCGCACCTACGAGGCCGTGATCCGGGTCAACAGCCAGTCCGGCAAGGGCGGCATGGCCTACATCATGAAGTCGGAGCACAAGATGGATCTGCCGCGCCGGCTGCAGATCGAGTTCTCCCGGGTCGTGCAGCAGCACACCGACTCCACCGGCGGCGAAGTGTCGGCCGAGGAGATGTGGATGATCTTCTCCGCGGAGTATCTGGGCGCCAACGAGCCGCTGGAACTGGTCACGGTGAAGTCTGTCTCCAACGGCGGCGGCTACACGGTGACCGCCAAGGTCAAGGATCGCGGCGTCGAGCGGGAGATCACCGGCGAAGGCAACGGCCCGGTGTCGGCCTTCGTTGATGCGCTGACCATCCTGGGTCATCACGTGCGGGTGCTGGACTACACCGAACACGCGCTGTCCTCGG
>CAZLJN010000152.1:0-6278 GCA_964559815.1 uncultured Propionibacteriaceae bacterium | reverse complement strand
GACGAGCTGCACCTCCAGGCGTCCGGTGAAGGTGAGCAGTGGGCTTCCTGCGGTGACGTCGGTCGGGCCGGACGGAACCGTCACCGGGGTCAGGACGAGGTCGAGAGTTCCGCCGGTGAGGCGCAGTTCCCCGTCGCCGACCTCGACGCGTCCGGCCCAGGGGGCGGAGAGGGTGCGTTCACCTGTGCTCCACAGGGTCAGCGAGGTGGGCACGGTCGCCGGCGTCTGGGGCGACAATACCTGAGTGTCGGGGAGTCGTGGGGTGGCCCACGATGCGGCGGCGAAGTCGTGCTCGGCGGCCAGGAGATCGGCGAGGTCTGCGGTGAGCCAGGCGCCCTCGTTGGTGGCATCGGCGAGCACCCCGACGTCCAGCAGGGTGGGGGTGTCGGCGCTGAGGCGCGCGTGGTTTCGATCAAGTGGCGAGGGTTCGGCCATGCCCAGGGCCTCGCGGATCAGGGCGGTCATGACGGCGGTGGGCATCGAGGTGGCAGCGGCGAAGATCCGCCATTCCCGGTCGAGTGCGCTGGTGGCGTAGTCGTTGGACGCATCGACGGCGGCCTGCTGACGTCCGCTGGCCACCAGGACGGCCCCACGCAAGACCACCAGCGGCCACAGTGCGTCGACCTCGGCCTCGCTCAACGGCCGGACGGCGTGGAAGGCGCGCACCGCTGCGAGCACGGTCTCGGCCAGCGGCCCGGTGTGATGCAGCAGCCCGGTGAGGGTCACCGCCAGTTCGGCGACCCGCCACGAGCGCGACACGTCACCGAAGTCGATGACGCCGTCGGGCAGCCCGTCGGCCCCGCGGACGAGGTTGTCGTCGGTCAGGTCGAAGTGCCCGGCCTGCACCGGCAGCTGTGCCGAGACGGCAGACACCTCAGCCCACGCGATCTCAGCGGCGGCGACAACGGCCTCGCGCTCGGTGGTATCGGTGATCGCCGGGGCGAGCAACGCCACCACCTCGGCGGACGCGCGCAGGTCCCACTGCAACCGTCGCTCCAGGCCGGGGTGGTCGAAGTCGGCCAGGGCCAGGCTCACCTGGGCGGCGATCCGTCCCATCCGGGCCGCGACCGCGGGCGACAGCCAGGGCTGGTCGACGTACGTCCCGCCCGGCAGCAGTTCCAACACCCGTGCGACCACGTCTCCGGATGAGGTCGACACCACGGCGCGGACGGCAGCCCCGTCGCGCCGCAACACCCGCGCCACCCGCAGCTCCGGCGCCGCATCGGCGACCAGGTCGGCGGCGGCGTCCTGGGCGAGGGTGTCGCGCTCGGGAAAGGCGGGGTTGGCCAGCTTGAGCACGCCCACACCGTCGATGAGGAAGTTCTGATCCTGCTGGCTGCCCAGGCCGCTCAGCTCGCCGCTCACCCCGAGGACGGCCAGCACGGAGGCGACTTCGTCCGGCGTCAGGCAGGGGGCGGGCAACTCGCCGTGCGCGAAGAAGTCGAACGGTTGGCTGGGGAGCGACATGGCCACATCCTGTCATCGCGGACGGGGCTGCAACCATCTGCACTCCGAAGACCTGCTGAGGGTCGGACACGCCGGAGATCTCGCCAGTCGGCGGCGATTCGTTGCACTCCGGAGGGTGACCGGTGCTCGGCCTTCCCCGCACTGTCGGTGCTCTGGCGGTAGAATCCACGAGTAATAGCCCGACGGCACTGCCGCGGGCTTGTCCTACGCAGAGGGGCACGCAGATGCCGGGAATCGTCGTTGTTGGCGCGCAGTGGGGTGACGAGGGCAAGGGAAAAGCCACCGATCAGCTGGGTGATCGGGTCGACTACACCGTCCGCTATTCCGGCGGAAACAACGCCGGTCACACCCTGGTGGTGAACGGCGAGAAGTACGCGCTGCACCTGCTGCCCTCGGGCATCCTCAACGACTCGGTGCCGGTGATCGGCAACGGCGTGGTCGTCGATCTCGACGTGCTGTTCGAGGAGATCGACGGGCTCAACGCCCGCGGCGTGGACACCTCGAAGCTGATCATCAGCGCCAACGCCCACGTGATCACCGAGTACCACAAGGTGATCGACAAGGTCACCGAACGCTTCCTCGGCAGCCGCCGGATCGGCACCACCGGACGCGGCATCGGCCCGGCCTATTCCGACAAGATCAACCGTCTTGGCATTCGCATGCAGGATCTGTTTGACGACAAGATCCTGCGGCAGAAGGTCGAAGCCGCCCTGGAGCAGAAGAACCATCTGCTGCTGAAGGTCTACAACCGCCGCGCCATCGACGCCGATCAGGTGGCCGATGAGCTGCTGGCGCATGTCGACCGGATCCGTCCGATGGTCACCGACACTTCGCGGGTGCTCAACACCGCGTTGGACGCCGGCAAGGTGGTGCTGTTCGAAGGCGCCCAGGCCCACCACCTCGACGTCGACCACGGCACCTACCCCTACGTCACCAGCTCCAACCCGATCGCCGCCGGTGCCTGCACCGGTTCCGGCGTCGGTCCGATGCGGATCAGCCGGGTCATCGGCATCGCCAAGGCCTACACCACCCGCGTCGGTGAGGGCCCGTTCCCGACCGAGCTGTTCGACGCCGACGGCGAGAAGCTGCGTACCGACGGTGGCGAGTTCGGCACCACCACCGGACGGCCGCGCCGCTGCGGCTGGTTCGATGCGCTGGTGGTCGAAGCCGCCGTCAGCGGCAACGCGATGACCGACATCTTCCTCACCAAGCTCGACATCCTGTCGGGCTGGGAGAAGATCCCGGTGTGTGTCGCCTATGAGGTCAACGGTGAGCGCACCAATGTGCTGCCGATGACCCAGACCGATTTCCACCACGCCAAGCCGGTGTATGAGTACCTCGACGGCTGGACCGAGGACATCTCCGGTTGCCGCACCTTCGCCGACCTGCCCGCCACCACGCAGGCCTACGTCCGGCGGCTGGAGGAACTGATCGGCTGCCGCATCTCCGGCATCGGCGTGGGCCCGTCCCGCGAGCAGTCGGTGATGATCAACGATCTCCTGTGAGGTTTCCCGGCGACGCCGGTCGCGTCTAGCCTGACCCCATGCTGCTTTCCGATCGCGACATTCGGGCCCGCATCGACGCCGGTGACATCGGCATCGACCCGTGGGATCCGGCCATGCTCCAGCCTTCCAGTGTGGACGTCCGGCTCGACCGCGGCTTTCGGCTGTTCGACAACCACCGCTACGCCTTCATCGATCCGGCCGTCGATCAGCCCGACCTGACCCGCCTGATCGAGGTGGCCGACGACGAGGCGTTCGTGCTGCATCCGGGCGAGTTCGTGCTGGCCTCCACCTACGAGGTCATCACTCTCGGCAACGATCTGGCCGCGCGGCTGGAGGGCAAGTCGAGTCTGGGCAGATTGGGCCTGGTCACCCACGCCACCGCCGGCTTCATCGACCCGGGATTCTCCGGCCATGTCACCTTGGAACTGTCGAACGTGGCCACCCTGCCGATCAAGCTGTGGCCGGGCATGAAGGTCGGCCAGTTCTGCTTCTTCGCGCTGAGTTCGCCGGCCGAGAATCCCTACGGCAGCTACGGCAACCACTACCAGGGTCAGCGCGGGCCGACCGCCTCTCGCTCGCACGAGGGCTTCCACCGCACCCCGCTGGGCTGAGCAGGACGTCCCCGCGCCGATAAGATCGCCTGCGTGGCGCAGACGGTATTGGTAGTCGGATCAGGTGGACGTGAGCACGCCCTGGCGTGGGCACTCAGCAAGGACCCCGGGGTAGGGGCGGTGCACATCGCTCCCGGCAACCCGGGAACTGCCGCGGTCGGCACCAACCATCGGATCGACCTCATGGACGGCCGCGCGGTTGCCGCGCTGGCCACCGAGCTGGCCGCCGACCTGGTGGTGGTCGGACCGGAAGCACCACTGGTGGCTGGGGTGGCTGACGCCGTCCGCGCCGTCGGGATTCCGGTGTTCGGCCCGAGTGCCGAGGCCGCTCAGCTTGAGGGCAGCAAGGCCTTCGCCAAGATGATCATGGAGGCCGCCGGGGTGCCCACCGCGGCTGCCCGGCTGTGCATCTCCATGGACGAGGTGGTCGCCGCCTTGGACGAGTTCGGCGCCCCTTATGTGGTCAAGGACGACGGCCTGGCTGCCGGCAAGGGCGTGATCGTCACCACCGATCGGGACGCCGCGATCCGGCACGCCGCCGGGTGCTCGCGGGTGGTCATCGAGGAGTATCTGGACGGTCCCGAGGTGAGCCTGTTCGCCCTCAGCGACGGCGCCGCCGTGTTGCCGTTCGAGCCGGCCCAGGATTTCAAGCGGGTCGGTGACAACGACGAGGGCCCCAACACCGGCGGGATGGGCGCCTACACCCCGCTGCCGTGGGCGCCGCCCGGCCTGACCGCCGACGTGGTCGCCCGGGTGATCCAGCCGACCATCGACGAGATGCGTCGCCGCGGCACCCCGTTCGTCGGTCTGCTGTATGCCGGTCTGGCGCTGACCGCGCGCGGACTGAAGGTGGTCGAGTTCAACGCTCGCTTCGGCGATCCGGAGACCCAGCCGCTGCTCACCCGACTGAAGACCCCGCTGGGTGGTGCGCTGTACGCGGCCGCCACCGGCACCCTGGCCGACCACCCGCCCCTGGAGTGGGGCAGTGGGGCTGCGGTCGGTGTGGTGGTCGCCGCCCAGGGCTATCCGGAATCGCCGCGCAAGGGCGATCCGATCTCAGGCGCCGACCAGGACGGCGTGTTCCACGCCGGCACCGCGCTGGACGCAGCGGGCACGCTGGTCAGCGCCGGTGGCCGAGTGCTCACTGTCGTCGGCACCGGCGACACCCTCGCTGACGCCCGCACTGCCGCCTACGACAAGGTGGCTCGCATCACATTGCCCGGTGGCTTCTCACGCCACGACATCGCCCAGAAGGCTGCTGAGACTCAGGAGAACGAATGATCCCCAACGTGCTGGCCACCCGCTACGCGTCGGTCGCGATGCGGCAGATCTGGTCGCCGGAGGCCAAGATCGTCGCCGAACGCAAGCTGTGGCTGGCCGTGGTGGCCGCCCAGGCCGAGCTCGGCGTCGACTTCGGTGGGGACGATCCCGCCCAGGTGATCGCCGACTACACCCGCGTGTTGGAGCAGGTCGATCTGGCCAGCATCGATGCCCGCGAGCGGGTCACCCGCCACGACGTGAAGGCGCGCATCGAGGAGTTCAACGCTCTGGCCGGTCATGAGCACGTCCACAAGGGCATGACCAGCCGCGACCTCACCGAGAACATCGAGCAGCGCCAGTTGCTGTCCAGCCTGGAGTTGGTGCGCGAGCGCATCGTCACCGTGCTGGTCAACCTCACCCGGTTGGCGGTGCAGTATCGCGACGTGGCGATGGCCGGACGCTCGCACAATGTCGCTGCGCAGACCACCACCCTGGGTAAGCGTTTCGCCACCGCCGCCGACGAGCTGCTGGTGGCCTTCACCCGGGTCGACGAGCTGATCAAGCGCTACCCGGCCCGCGGCATCAAGGGTCCGATGGGCACCGCCCAGGACATGCTCGACCTGTTCGGCGGCGACACCGCCAAGCTGGACGCGCTGGAGGCCACGGTGGCCGCCCATCTGGGCTTCGCCCAGGTGTTCACCGCCACCGGTCAGGTCTACCCGCGCTCGCTCGACTACGACGTGCTCGCCGCGCTGGTGCAGACCGCGGCGGCGCCGTCCAGCATGGCCACCACGATCCGACTGATGGCCGGTCAGGAACTGGTCACCGAAGGCTTCAAGGAAGGCCAGGTCGGTTCCTCGGCGATGCCGCACAAGATGAACACCCGCTCGTGCGAGCGAGTCAACGGCTTGATGGTGGTGTTGCGGGGTTACGCGTCCATGGCCGGCGAACTGGCCGGTAACCAGTGGAACGAAGGCGACGTGTTCTGCTCGGTGGTGCGCCGGGTGGCGCTGCCGGACGCCTGCTACGCCCTCGACGGACTGTTCGAGACTTTCCTGACCGTGCTGGACGAGTTCGGTGCGTTCCCGGCGGTGATCGAGGCCGAGCTGCAGCGGTTCCTGCCGTTCCTGACCACCACCAAGGTGCTGATGGCCGCGGTGCGCAACGGGGTCGGACGCGAGGTCGCCCACGAGGTGATCAAGGAGCACGCGGTGTCGGTCGCTCTCGGCATGCGCGCCGGTGGCAGCAACGACCTGCTCGACCGGCTGGCCGCCGACACCCGGCTGGGGCTGTCGCGGGCCCAGCTGGACGCCGCCCTCGATGATCCGATCGAACTCACCGGCTCGGCCCGCCACCAGGTGGATGTGCTGGCGGCCAAGGTCGCCGAACTCGCTGTGCAGTATCCGCAGGCCGCCGCCTACCATCCGGGCTCCGT
>CAZLJN010000151.1:0-6305 GCA_964559815.1 uncultured Propionibacteriaceae bacterium | reverse complement strand
GGCGTTGAGTTCGTCGCGGCGGCGGTGGATCACATCGCGGTTGAAGCCCATCAGCCAGCGCACCTCGTCGGGTGAGCGTCGCCAGTTCTCGGTGGAGAAGGCGTACACCGACAGGTACTTCACGCCGATCTCGATGGCGCCCTCGATCACGTCGAACAGCGCCGCCTCGCCGCGGGCGTGTCCCTCGGTGCGCGGCAGGTTCCTGGCTTTGGCCCAGCGGCCGTTGCCGTCCATCACGATGGCCACATGGGCCGGCACCAGCTTGGCGTCCATCTCGGGTGGGCGGACGCCGGTGGGGTGCGGTTTGGGCGGATCGAAGTGCTGCTGTTTGGCCACGGGGCCAGCGTATCGGCCCCCGTCTTGATCGCCGAGAGCGAAAGTTGAGCCGACCACGCTCAACCCACTTGAAACAGGGCGCCGACCGTCGCACACTGGTCTTAGCACTCGGTACTGGTGAGTGCTAACGACTGATCTGCAAGGAGTGAGTGACATGGCACGAGTCTTTGATCCTTTCGGTGAGCTCGATCGGTGGTTCACCGAGGCCGGCCGCACCCCGACGGGGGTGGCGATGCCGATGGATCTCTACCGCGAAGGCGACGAGTTCGTCGCCCGCATCGACCTGCCCGGCGTCGATCCGGCTTCGATCGATGTCGACGTGGACGACCGCACCCTGACCGTGCGGGCTCAGCGGGCTGCGCAGAACGCCGAGGGTCAGAAGTGGCTGGTCCGCGAGCGGCCGACCGGCACCTTCGCCCGGCAGCTGACCCTGGGCTACGGGGTGGCATTGGACAAGATCGCCGCCGAGTATGTCGATGGCGTGCTCAGCTTGAAGATTCCGGTCGCCGAGGAGGCCAAGCCGCGCAAGATCAGCGTGGTGCACTCCGGGACCCCGGCTCAGATCGAAGGCAGCGTCGAAGGCTGATCCAGCCGACTGGGCGACGTCGCAGTTGGGACAGCAGTGGGGGCCGACCGCCTGGTCGGCCCCCACTGGCGTCTACGACAAGGCTGCTCAGCTGAACGGTGCGGAGATCTTCTTCAGCCGGGCCGAATCCGAACGCGACAGCTTCAGCTGCACCCCGGCCAGCAATGCCTCGACTTGTTCTGGACTACTGGCGCTGGCGATCGGGGCGGTCACTCCCGGACGCCCGGCCACCCAGGCCAGGGCCACCGAGGCGGGCTCGACGCCCAGTTCGTTGGCGATGTCGACCAGTTCGCTGACCACCGCGAAGCCCTCTTCGGTGGCGGCATGCTTGACCCGCGCAGCCCGAGGGCCGTGGATGTCGCTGAGCTCGCGGTACTTGCCGGTGAGGAAACCGGCCGCGAGCGGGAAGTAGCAGACCAGGCCGAGGCCCTGGTCGGTGGCGAGTTCGCCCAGGCCGCCGGTCTCGACGTCGCCGCGATGCACCAGGCTGTACTCCGGTTGCAGCGCCACCGGTTTCGCCAGCCCTTCGGCCTCGGCGACCGCCAGCACCTCGCGGACTCGGTCGGCGGAGAAGTTCGACAGGCCGTAATGCCGGATCGATCCCTCACGAATCATGTGGTCGAAGGCTCCGACCCACTCGGCGATCGGCACGCTCGGGTCGTCCTCGTGGGCGTAGTACAGATCGATGGTGTCGATGCCCAGTCGCCGCCGGGAGCCGTCCAGGCAGATCCGCAGATTGGACGGACGCAGCCCACGGTGGGTGGGGTGCTTGGCAACCTTGGTGGCGATCACCAGGTCGGAGTGTGATCCACGCCGTTGCAGCCAGCCGCCGATGATGCGTTCCGACTCGCCGCCGGGGTGGCCGGGCACCCACGCGGAGTAGACGTCGGCGGTGTCGATGAAGTTGCCACCGCCGGCAACGAAGGCATCAAGGATTTGCTCGGAGGTGTCCCGGTCGGCCGTCCAGCCGAACACGTTGCCACCGAGACACAGCGGGGAGACCCGCAACGACGCAAGGCGCTTCATTCCCGCAGCCTAATGCCCGGCGTGCGGAAAAGGAGGGTGGTCGCGGGCCGAATTCGGCCTCAGTCGCCGATCTGGTAATCCACGCTGAGGTGGATGTTGAGTTCGGTCGAGCCGGTGAGGTCGAAGCCGAGGTCGAATTCAGGCTCGGACTTGGCGGAAGCGCTGAGGGCGCGGACTCCGCCGCCGCTTCCGTACGGGGTGAAGCGGCTCCACGAGTCGCTGATCTCGGCCACCCCGGTGATCTTCTGGCCAGCGGCTGCGGCCAGGGCGTCGGCCTTTCGGCGGGCCTTGGCCATCGCCCGGGTGGCGGCGCCGATGCTGGCTTCGAACTCGTCGTAGCGCCACTGCAGCTGGTCCACCCGCACTCCGGGGTGTGTGGTGAGTAGGCCGAGGACGGCGGGCAGCTGGTCGAGTTGGGTGGTGATCTGCAAGCAGATGCTCACCTTCTGTGCCTTGGTGAGCAGGCCGGAGGAGGTCTCCGATCGTAGAGCGGACACGGCGATCGCGTTCTCCTCGACCCCCGTGCCGGCCAAGGCGGCGACGAGCTCGCGCACTTCGGCGGTCTTGCGCAGGGTGACACCGGTATTCAGCGCCGACGAGCCGGAAATCGTGACGTGCACGATGGCCCCTTGGGCCTCGATGCGGATCTGATCTTCAACGCTGACTCGCAGGATTCCCATGCGATCGCCCTCCGACTAGGTGTTTTCGACGGCCGCCCGCTCAACAGCCAGGCCGGCGACCCACCGCTCGGCGAAACCGGCGAAGCCGGCGACGTCGGTGGCGTCCGGACGGACGGTTTCGATCGGGGCGCTCGCGAAAACGGTGTCCTGGAGGAAGCTCGCCAGGCTGCTCTCGCGATGGTGGTGAGCGTACTCGGCGAGCAAAGAGATGCCCCAGGCTCCGCCCTCACCGGCGATCTCGCCGACGGCCACCGGGGTGTCCAGTGCGGCAGCGAGGATGCGGGCGCCGACCCCCTTGGTCTTGAAGAGGCCGCCATGGGCGTACAGCGAATCGAGGTGGACGCCCTCGTCCCACAGCACCTTCATGCCCAGGCTGAGGCTGGAGAAGGTGGCGTAGAGCTGAGCACGGGCGAAGTTGGCCAAGCTGAGTCGGCTGTCGGGGGTGCGGACGAACAGCGGTCGTCCCTCGGCGAAGCCGGTCAGATGCTCACCGGAGAGGTAGTTGTAGGCGAGTAGCCCGCCGGCATCGGCCTCGCCGTCGAGGGCGGCGGTGAAGAAGGTCTCGAACACTGCCGAGGCGTCAGCCGGATGGCCCAGTCCGGCGGCGAATTCGCCGAGCAGCCCGGCCCAGGCGTTGAGTTCGCTGGCGCCGTTGTTGCAGTGCACCATCGCGACCAGGTCGCCGGCCGGGGTGGTCACCAGGTCCAACTCGCCGTGCCGGGCGGCGAGCGGGCCCTCCAGCACCACCATGGCGAAGATCGAGGTCCCCGCGCTCACGTTGCCGGTGCGCCGGGCGACGGAGTTCGTAGCGACCATGCCGGTGCCCGCGTCGCCTTCGGGCGGGCAGCAGATCGCGCCGGACTGCAGAGTGCCGGAGGGATCCAGCAGCAAGGCCCCGGCGTCGGTCAGCCGGCCGGCGTCTGCGCCGGCAGGCAGCGGCTCGGGCAGCAGATCGGCGAGGCTCCAGGCGAAGCCGCGTCCGGCCACCAGGGCGTCGAAGCGTGCCAGCATGGTGGCGTCGTAGCCGCCGGTGCTCACGTCGATGGGGAACATGCCGCTGGCGTCACCCACGCCGAGCACCCGACGTCCGGTGAGGCGGTGGTGGACGAAGCCGGCCAAGGTGTTCAGGTGCGCCAGCGAGGCCACGTGAGGTTCGTCGTTGAGAATCGCCTGGTAAAGGTGGGCGATGCTCCAGCGCTGCGGGATGTTGTGGCCGAACAGGCCGCTCAGCTGGGTGCTGGCCGCCTCGGTGGTGGTGTTGCGCCAGGTGCGGAACGGCACCAGGAGGGCGTCGTGGGCGTCGAAGGCCAGGTAGCCATGCATCATCGCCGATACGCCGAAGGCGCCGACAGCGGTCAAGGCGACCCCGTAGCGCTGCTGGACGTCGGCGGCCAGCGAGGCGTAACAGGCGCGCAGGCCGTCCCAGATGGCCTCCTCGGAGTAGGTCCAGATGCGGTCGACGAACTGGTTCTCCCAGTCGTGGAAACCGACGGCCAAGGGGGTGTGGTCCGGGCCGATCAGGACGGCCTTGATCCGGGTTGAGCCGAACTCGATGCCCAGCGCGGTGCGTCCGGCGCTGATCGCGGTCGCCCGCTGCGCGGTGGCGTCGATCATCGTTGATCCTCCTTCGCGAGCCCGTCGTTGGGCTGGTTGTTCATAGCCATCATGACAGCAAGAGCCAACCTGTGCTAGCGGTAACACAGCCTTGTCGGGTGTGCCCTGCGGCGTCCGGCGCGGCCAGGGCCGACAATGGTGGGGTGCCGACTTACACCGATGAAGCGGTCGTCCTGCGCACCCACAAGTTGGGCGAGGCCGATCGCATCATCACCGTGCTCTCACGCAGTCACGGCAAGGTGCGGGCGGTGGCCAAGGGGGTGCGGCGGACATCCTCGAAGTTCGGTGGACGGCTGGAGCCGTTCAGTCACGTCGATCTGCAGTTCGCCACGGGGCGCACCCTTGATGTGATCACTCAGGCTGTCTCTCTGCACTCCTATGCCGAGCCGCTGGCCCATGATTACGAGCTCTACACCACCGGTCAGGTGATGATCGAGACCGCCGACCGGCTGGTGGCCGAGGAGGGTCAGCCGGCGCCCCGCCAGTATCACTTGCTGCTGGGGGCCATTCAGGCGCTGACTGCCGGCACCAGCGACGGGCCACGTCCGCCGGCCATGGTGATGGACTCCTACCTGTTGCGGGCGATCTCGGTCGCCGGCTATGCCCCCAACCTGACCGACTGCGCTCGGTGCGGGGAGTCCGGGCCTCATGAGGCGTTCTCGCCGGTGATGGGTGGGTTGGTGTGTCGGCACTGCCGTCCGCCAGGTTCGGCCCAGGTGGATCCCGAGAGCATCGCCTACCTGCAGGCGCTGGTAAACGGCGACTGGCCCGCGACCCGTCTGGTGGCCGAGTCGGTGGTGCGCCGGGGGAGTGGTCTGGCGGCGGCGTTCCTGAGCTGGCAGCTGGAGCGCGGGTTGCGCTCGCTGCGTCACGTGGAGCGCGCTTCCACCCGCTCTGAGATGGCCTAGTCGCGCCGCTCGGGGCGAGCCGTTCCGGCCCCGGGAAACCCGCCAGCAACGTGATCCAACTGTTATCGAAGGGCACTTCCGCCGAGCCGTGATACCGGTAACATGGTGAGTGCCGGACATCGACGTCCGTGGTTGTGTGAAAGGTGAGAGCAGCATCGTGGCTGTCCAGATCAACCGGGAACTGAACCCGGGTGCAGGTGCCGGAGATCCGTCATGAGCGGGGTGCCGGCGTCGCTACGCAGCGTGGTCGACGCGCTCAAGGTCGAGGTCGCCGCCCTGCATGCCGAGCTGCCTCGCAACTCCCTGGTGGTGTGGACCGCCGGCAACGTGTCGGCGCGGGTTCCGGGCGCCGACCTGCTGGTGATCAAGCCGTCCGGGGTCTCCTACGACGAACTGGACGCCGACGCCATGGTGGTCTGCGACTTCGACGCCAACCTCGTCGAAGGCACTCGTAGCCCGTCGTCGGATACCGCCGCCCACGCCTACGTCTACCGGCACATGGGCACGGTGGGAGGGGTGGTGCACACCCATTCGGACTACGCCACGGCGTGGGCCGCGCGCCGCGAGCCGATCCCGTGCGTGCTGACCATGATCGCCGACGAGTTCGGCGGCGACATCCCGGTCGGACCGTTCGCACTGATCGGCGACGACTCGATCGGACGCGGCATCGTCGAGACATTGCGCACCAGCCGCTCGCGCGCAGTGCTGATGGCCAACCATGGCCCGTTCACGATCGGCAAGGACGCCCGGGATGCGGTCAAGGCCGCCGTGATGGTCGAGGACGTCGCCCGCACCGTCCATCTGGCGCGGGCGTATGGGGAGCCGAGCCGCATCGATCAAGAAGACATCGACCGCCTCTATCAGCGGTACCAGAACGTCTACGGACAGGGGACGCAGAAGTGACCAAGCAGGTGTGGTTCCTCACCGGGAGCCAAGGGTTGTACGGGCCGGAAGTGCTGGAGCAGGTGCGCGAGCAGTCCTCGCGAATCTCCTCGGCGCTGGATGCCGCCGCGGCGATCCCGGTGCAGATCAAGGCGATGCCCACCCTCACCGACGCCTCGGCGATTCGGCGAGTGATGCTGGACGCCAACGCCGACGACGACTGCGTCGGCGTGATCGCCTGGATGCACACCTTCTCCCCGGCCAAGATGTGGA
>CAZLJN010000150.1:2165-6315 GCA_964559815.1 uncultured Propionibacteriaceae bacterium | reverse complement strand
CAGCGGCCCCCACGAGCGGATCCCCTCGGGCGGGAAACGGCACGCCTGGGCTGCGGCCAGCGCCTCGCTGGCGTCATTGATCATGGGCACGATTACGCCACTGGCTCCGGCATCGAGAGCCCGCATGATCTGGCCGGGGTCATTCCAGCGCACCCGCACCAGCGGGACGCGGCCGACCGCGCGCATCGACTCCAATACCGGCGGCAGGGTCGCCACGTCGACGAAGCCGTGTTGGGCGTCCACGCACACCACCTCGGTGGCGGTCGCGGCGACGAGTTCGGCGACCAGGGGGTCGGCGCTGACCGACCAGGCGCCGAGGGCGGCGTCGCCGCGGCTCCAGCAGGCGCGCAGCCGGGCGCTGTCGGGGACGGGCTGGTTCATGGGGTTACCACCTTGCTGAGGAAGTCGAGTTGCTTGACGAAGTGACCGGGCCCGCCGCCTTCGTGGCCGGCAAATGGGTACGGCTCGATCTGGTGGGGGCCGGCCCAGGCGTTGAATGCCGCGAAGACGGACGACGGCAGGCAGACGGTGTCCATCAGCCCCACCGAGAACAGCGCGGGCGCGGTGGCGCGGGCGGCGAAGTGGACGGCATCGACATAAGACAAGGTGTCGAACACCTGGTCGACGCGATCGGTGTGGACGGCCAGGTAGCGCTTCACCTCGGCGTAGGGATCCTCATCGCTGTGTTCGACGCTGTGTCGCCAGTGGCACCCGAAGGGCACATCCGGCATGGCGGCGACGATGCCATCGGCCAATCCGGCCGCGGCGATGGCGATGCCTCCGCCCTGGCTCACCCCGGTGACCGCCAGTGCGCCGACCTGGGGAAGGGTGGTGAGGGTGTCGATCAGTCGAACCGCGTCGGTGTAGACCCGGCGGTAGTAGTAGTCGGCCGGTGTTTCGATGCCACGGGTGGCGAATCCCGGCGCGGATGCGCCATGACCGACCGGATCGCCGGTGACGCCGCCGGCACCCCACCAGGCGCCTTGTCCGCGGGTGTCCATGAAGGCATAGCCGTAGCCGGCGGCGACCCAGGGCAGGTGTTCGTGGGGGAGTCCGCGTCCACCGCCGTAGCCATTGAAGCCGACGACGGTGGGCAGGTTGTCGCCTGCGCCGCGCGGACGCAGCAGCCAGGCGGCGATCGGGTGGCCTCCGAAGCCGGTGTAGCGCAGGTCGGTCACCTCGACGCCGCGCAGTTGGGGTGCTGCTGCGCGAAGTTCGGGCTCCCTGGCGGCGTCACGCGCCTCGGCAAGTGTGCTGCCCCAAAACGTGTCGAAGTCTGCTGGGGTGCGCAGGAGGGGTCGATACTCAAACAAGTCGGGCAGGGGCATGTCGACCAGTGCCATCAGTCACCTCCTGGGACGGGCGGACAACTCATTGGGTGACTTGTCCTCTGACGAGTTAGAGACTAGCATCAGACCACCGCGAGGACACCCCCCGCGCAATTCACGACGAGGGAGCAGTTCATGGCAATTACCCTGTCGAGTCGGACCAAGGTGAGTGAAGACCTCGCCATCCTGCTGGCCGAGCCGCTCGCCAAGGGCGAGCTGGCCGCCGGTGACCCCATCGCCTCCGAAGTCGAACTGGCCGAAACCTACGGCGTGAGCCGTCCGGTCGCCCGCGAGGCCGTACAAATGCTGGCGCTGGCCGGAATGCTGCTGGTGCAGCACGGCAAGCGCACCACCGTCCGTCCCGAACGCGAATGGAACGTGCTCTCCCCGTCTGTGCAGGTCGCTTTCGAGCGCGCCGGACGCGGTGACGAGCTGCGTCGCCAGTTGTACGAGGTGCGCCTGGTGCTGGAGAGCGCCTGCGCCGGTCTCGCCGCCCAACACGCGTCCACCGATGAGCGCGATCACGTCCGCGCGATTATCGAGCGCACCACTCAGCTGGCGGCCTCGTCCGGTTCGCTAGAACGGTTCTTGGAGCTGGATCGGCTCTTCCATGGCCTGCTGTACTCGCTCACCGGAAACCTGCCGCTGAGCCAGATCGCGCGGGAGGTCCAGGGCTACCTGGCCAGTTCGTGGGAGTCCTCCAAGCTCACCGAGTCGGAAATGTCGGAGTCTGCGCGGCAGCATGAGGTGATCGGCCAGGCCATCCTCAGCGGCGACGCCGAGGCAGCCAAGAAGGCGATGGATCACCACATTCGGTGGGCAGCGACCATCGAGCGGGTCGATCCCGAGCCAGCAAGGTCGTGACCGCCCTGAACAGCGCCGTCGTCACCGGTGCGGCATCGGGAATCGGACGCGCGATCGCCCAGCAGCTGCATCGAGACGGACGCGCTGTGGTGCTGGTCGACCTCGATGCTCACAGGCTGTCGGCTGCGGTCGCCGTGTTCGGTGCCGGGGCCGTGGCGGTCGTCGGCGATGTCGGCGAGCCGTCCACGCATCACCAGGCGCTCGCAGCGGCTGCCGAATTGGGAGATCTCGACGCCTGGGTGAACTGCGCCGGCATCACCCACAATCACCCGCTGCCGCAGCTCACCGCAGCGCAGGCCGACGTGGTGATCGACACCAACCTGTACGGCACGTTGTGGGGGACCCAGACCGCTGTGGGGCACTGGTTGAGTGAAGGCCGTGGCGGTGCCATCGTCAACATCTCCTCGGTGCACGGCCGGCGGGCCTACCCCGATCACGCGGTCTACGAGATGACCAAAGCAGCCATCGAGGCGCTCACCCGCAATGTGGCGGTCACCTACGCCGCTGCGGGGATCCGCGCCAACGCGGTCGCGCCCGGCGCGATCACCACTGAGGCCTTGGAGGGTTCCATCGCCTCAGCAGCCGACCCGTCGGCGGCCGAGGCCGAGCTGACGGAGTTCATACCGGCCGGACGGCTGGGGGAGCCAGGCGAGATTGCCGCCGTGGTGGCCTTCCTGCTCTCCGATCAGGCCGGCTACCTCACCGGACAGACCGTGGTCGTCGATGGCGCCATGACCACCCACATCGGCTTTGCCCCCGACCCCAATGCGAAGCGACCCCAATGAACGATCCGACATTGCGCAGCGCGGCGTGGTTCGACGGCGATGACGAAGTCGCGGTGCTGCACCGAGTGGCCGCCGGAATCACCGCCGAGGAGCGCGGACGTCCGGTGATCGGCATCGCCGACACCAGTTCCCAACTCAACCCGTGCCAGGCCGGCTTTGCCGCCCTGATGGAACCGCTGGAGCGAGGTATCCGCGACGGCGGGGGCGTCCCGCTGCGGTTCCCGGTGATGTCGCTGGGTGAAGACCTGATGAAGCCCTCGGCCATGCTCTACCGCAACCTGGTGGCGATGGAGTTGGAAGAGCAGGTGCGCGCCCATCCGCTCGACGGCGTGGTCTACCTCGCCAACTGTGACAAGACCGTCCCGGCGGCGCTGATGGCCGCGGCCAGCACCCGGTTGCCGGCGCTGCTGCTGCTCGGCGGTGCTCGTTCGGCTCCGCTGTTCGGCGGGCGGCGGCTGGGTTCGGGCACCGACCTGTGGCGTGCGCTGGAAGACCGTCGCGCCGGCACGCTGGGCGATGACCAGTGGCAACAGCTCGAACAGACCCTGGCCTGCGCGGGGGGCGGCTCGTGCAACACCATGGGCACCGCCTCCACGATGGCGCTGGTCACCGAAGCACTCGGGATGGCCATGCCCGGATCGACCGGCTGCGCGGTGGATTCTCCGTACCTGGCCGAGATCGCCTACCGCACCGGGGTGACGGTGGCGCAGACGGTGATCGCCGGTGGTGCGACAGCCGATCAGGTGATGACAGCCGAGGCGGTGCGCAACGCGGTGCGACTAGTGGCCGCAGTGGGCGGGTCGACCAACGCGGTGATCCACATTTCCGCCGTCGCCGGACGGCTGGGCCACCCACTGAGCCTGCCGGAGATCGACCGATTGTGGGCGCCGGTGCCGCTCCTGGCCGATGTCGAGCCGTGCGGGAGCCAACTGATTCACGACTTCCATGCCGCCGGTGGTCTGGCCAGCGTGGCGGCCGCGATGCTGCCGCACGGGCTGCTGGACGGCGGCGTCCGGCTGGCCGACGGGACGAGCCTGGCGGAGTTGGCGGCGACCGCACCGACCGACCAGCAGGTGATCCGTCCCTGCGCCGACCCGGTGCTCCCGGCGCCAGCCCTGGTGGTGGTCAGCGGCAGCTTGGCTCCCGATGGTGCGGTGGTGAAGACCGCTGCGG
>CAZLJN010000150.1:0-2155 GCA_964559815.1 uncultured Propionibacteriaceae bacterium | reverse complement strand
CGACTACGCCGACATGCGAGCCCGTTTGGACGACCCGACCCTGGCGGTCTCCCCGGACGCGGTGCTGGTGGTGCGCAACTGCGGGCCGGTCGGGGTGCCGGGAATGCCGGAATGGGGCATGGCGCCGATCCCGGCTGCGTTGGCTGCGGCCGGCGTCCGCGACCTGGTGCGGATCAGCGACGGGCGGATGAGTGGTACCAGCTTCGGCACGGTGGTCCTTCATGTCGCTCCCGAGGCGGCTGTGGGTGGCCCGTTGGCGTTGGTGGCCGACGGCGACCTGATCGAACTCGACATTGCTGCACGCCGACTCGAACTGCTCATCGACCCTGCCGAGATGCAGCGTCGCCAGGCCGCCTGGCGCCCGCCGGCCGATGAGCATCTGCGCGGGTGGCCGCGGTTGTACCGCGATCACGTCACCCAGGCTCCCGACGGGTGCGACCTGGACTTCCTGGCCGCCCCGAGCGAGGAGTCCCGGCGCTTCGTCCCGCCGGTGGTGGGCCGCTCATGATCACGACTTCCGCATTGAGTTTTGAAGGGAACCAACGATGACCTCCATTGGTATCCAGGGCGTATTGCCCGTGCTGCAGACGCCGTTCGGGGCGCGCGGCGAGCTGGATCTGGACACGCTCGCCGGTGAGGTGGAGTGGGTGCTTGGGCAAGGCGTGGCCGGGGTCACCACCGGGATGGTTTCAGAGCTGCTCCGGCTGACCGAGTCCGAGCGCAAGGAGCTGACCGAGGTCGTCGTTGCCGAGGCGAGGCGCGGTGGCGCGATCAGCGTGATCAGCTGTGGCGCCGAAAGCACCCGCACGTCGGTGGCGATGGCCACCCATGCCGCCGGGGTCGGAGCCGACGCGGTGATGGTGAACCCGCCCCTGACCGCAGCGCTGGACGCCGACGAGTTGGCCGCGCACTTCTCCGCGATCGCCGAGGCGATCGACATCCCGCTGGTCGTCCAGGACGCCAGCGGCTACGTCGGTCAGCCGCTCAGCCTGACGATGCAGCTGTCGCTGCTGGATCGCTACGGCGATCAGATCTACTTCAAGCCCGAAGCCAGCCCGATCGGGCAGCGGCTGTCGCGGCTGCGTGACCTGTCGGACGGACGGGCCCGCATCCTGGAGGGCACCGGTGGGGCGGCTCTGCTCGACAGCTACCGACGCGGCATCGTCGGCACGATGCCGGGGGCGGAAGTGTGTTGGGCCGTCCAGCGACTGTGGACGAGTCTGGAGGCCGGCGAATGGGGCCCGGCCTACAGACTCTCGGGAATCTTGAACGCCATGATCGGCATGCAGACCTCACTGGACGCCTTCGTGGCCGTCGAGAAGCACCTGCTGGTTCGTCAAGGGGTGTTCACCTCGACCGCGGTCCGCACGCCATCGTCCTTCCGGCTCGATGCCGAGACCGGCGCCGAGATCGACCGGCTGTTCGACCTGTTGCGCGATGCCGTGACTGATGCGGCTGCGGTGGCATGAGGCCGTGGTCGCAGCTGCGCGATGACGCCGCGACCATCGAGGTGGCGCTCCCTGCGGCGCTCTCGGCAGCACCGACGATCGCTGCCCAGCCGATAGGGGAGACGGCCACCCTGCTGGGTGAGCACCCGGTGTGGTCGCCGGCTCACGACGGGTTGCTGTGGGTCGACATCGAGGCCGGACGGCTGTGGCGCACCGCGGTCACCGGCACGACCACTGAAGTCTTCTCCGGCGCCGGGGTGTTGGGTGCCGGGCTGCCGACCGCCGACGGCCGGGTGTATCTGCTGGCCCAGGAGGGTCTCCTCCGCGTGGCGGCCGACGGCGGCGACGTCCAGCGGGTGGCGGCAGGACCGCCGTCCGGCTTGCGCTTCAACGATGCCGGCCTGGCCCCGGACGGACGGGTCTGGGCGGGCGTGCTGCCGCAGGAGGACCCCGCTCCGCAGGATGTGCCGGAAGGCCAACTGTGGCGCCTCGACGATGCGGGGCAGTGGCAGGTGGTCTTCACCGAGATGGGGTGCCCCAACGGCATCGTCTGGTCCGTCGACGGGCGCACCATGCTGTGCTGCGAGTCCGACACCCGCCAGATTGCCGCTGCCAACTACGACCCCGCCACCGGTGAGGCGACGAACTGGCGCGTGGCCTGGCGGTTCAGCGGTGAGGGCGATTGGGTGCCCGACGGCCTGGAATGG
>CAZLJN010000149.1:0-6323 GCA_964559815.1 uncultured Propionibacteriaceae bacterium | reverse complement strand
GAACTGCGACGGCCTCACCTCGACCAGTTCGTCCCATTCCAACGGCGCCGACACCAACCCCGCCGGGGTCGGACGAATCGAGTAGGCCGAGGTCATCAACCGGTCGCGAGCCATCTGGTTGAAGTCGACGAACACCCGTTGCCCGCGCTCCTCCTTCCACCAATTGACCGTCACCTGGTCAGGAAGGCGCCGGGCCAACTCACGTCCGATCGAGATCGCAGCGTGCCGAGCCTGGATGAAGTCGGCCGGTCCGATCGGCGCGTAGACGTGCACCCCACGCCCACCGCTGGTCTTGCAGAACCCGGTCAGCCCCGCCTCGGTGAGGATCTCCCGCAGCACCAGCGCCGCCCGTACCGCAACCTCGAAGCTCACTCCGGGCTGGGGATCGAGATCGATGCGGAGCTGGTCCACCGCTTCGGTGTCGGGCAGGCGTACCGGCCAGGGATGGAACCGCACGGTCCCGAGATTCACCATCCAGATGATCGTGGCCAGGTCAGCTGGGGCCACCTCCTGCGCCGTCCGACCGGACGGGAAGCGCACCTGCGCGGTCTGCACCCATTCGGGGGTATTCGCCGGCGCACGCTTCTGGAAGAAGGCCTCGCCTTCGCCGTCGTTCCTGGTGGCCAGCTTCACGTCCTCACGAACGCCACCGGGCCAGCGCTCCATGGTGGTCGGACGGTCCCGCAGCGCGGCCACGATGCCCGGCCCCACGCTCTCGAAGTACGCCGCCACCGCACGCTTGGTGAGCCCCAGCTCGGCGAAGTAGGGCTTGTCCGGGCTGCTGAGCCGCACCGGACGTCCCTCGATCAGCAGTTCGACTGCTTTGTCGGCCATCACCGCAGGCTAGCGGTGAACCGGCTCCTATGCTGGAGGGCCCCAACGATGGTGGAGGTCGCATGGAACTCAAGGTCATCAAGACCCCCGATGAGTGGCGGGCCCAACTCAGCCCGCTGGAATACCACGTCCTGCGCGAAGCCGGCACCGAGGCACCCTTCACCGGCGAGTACACCGACACCACCACCGCCGGCAGCTATCAATGCCGTGCCTGCGGCGCCGAGCTGTTCCGTAGTGAGCACAAGTTCGCCTCCCACTGCGGCTGGCCGTCGTTCTTCACCGCCGCCGCCGGCGAGCGCGTCCGGTTGCTGGAGGATCGCTCACTGCCGGGTCCGGCGCGTACCGAGGTGCGGTGCGCCCAGTGCGACTCGCACCTGGGCCACGTCTTCACCGGCGAGGGCTACGACACTCCCACCGACCAGCGCTGGTGCATCAACTCCGTCAGCCTGCGTTTCGTCGCTGACTAGGATCGGCGCGGCGCGGTGGCGGTCTCACAGGCGGAGGCTACGCTCAACGCGTGGACGCACGCCGTGATCACGGGACGCCGCAGCTGTTCGAAGCTGCGGCTCAATTGCTGTTGACCATGGCGTGGCGACCCGAGCTGAAGGTCGAGCAGATCCCCGCTCCGCAGAAGATCGCCCCGCATGCGGTGGCCATCACTGCCGATATCTCCAGCGCCAACACCGAACTGGGCAGTGCCCGGCTGGTGCTGCTGCACGACCCGGCCGGAAGCCCCTCCTGGGACGGTGACTTCCGCTGCGTGAGCTTCTCCCGCGCCGAAGTCGAGCCCGAAATGGTCTCCGACCCGCTGCTGACCGAAGTCGGCTGGTCGTGGCTGCTGGAGGCCTTGGAGCGCAATCAGGCCGAGTTTCGAGCGCCGAGTGGCACGGTGACGGCGGTGTCGAGCAAGTCGTTCGGCGGTATCGCCGACGACCCGGCCCGCGCCGAAGTCGAGGTGCGCGCATCGTGGACGCCGGTAATCACCGTCCCCGAGGATGTCGTGGCCCACTTGCTGGCCTGGTCGGAGCTGCTGTGCCTGTCGGCCGGGCTTCCACCCCTACCCGAAGGGGTGGTTCCGATCGCCCCACGTCGCACCGGAGCGTGGCAGCGTTGAACGAAGAGATCCCCACCGAAGAGACCCTCACGGTCGAGTACCCCGTTCTGGAGGTGCCCGCCGACGGGATCCCTGCGGTGATCGACACCCCCGAAGCGCTCGCCGACGCGCGAGCGGCGCTGAAAGGCGGCCACGGCCCGATCGCCATCGACACCGAGCGTGCCCAGGGCTACCGCTACACCGCCAAGGCCTACCTGATCCAGCTACGCCGCGACGGCTCCGGCACCCACCTGATCGACCCGGTTGCCTTCGAGAACGGCGCCCCCCGCGCCGACTTCTCTGCCATGGCCACCGAGCTCGCCGATGACGACTGGATCCTCCACGCCGCCAGCCAGGACCTGCCCTGCCTGGCCGAACTCGGCCTGCTGCCGGTCCACCTGTTCGACAGCGAACTGGCCGCCCGTCTACTCAACCTCCCACGGGTCAACCTGAGCGCACTGATGGAGACCGCACTCGGGCTGACCCTGCGCAAGGAGCATTCGGCAGCCGACTGGTCCAAGCGTCCGATCCCCGAAGACTGGCTCGCCTACGCCGCCTTGGACGTCGAACGGCTGGTCGACCTGCGACTGTGGCTGATCGATGAACTCGAAAAGGCCGGGAAGCTGGATTGGGCCCATCAGGAGTTCGCCCACTTGGTCGCGCACGCCGCCGATCCGGCATCGGTGCGGCGTGACCCCTGGCGACGGACGTCCGGACTGCACGCGATTCACTCCCCCGCCGCGTTGGCGGTGGTGCGTGAGCTGTGGACCACCCGTGAGCAGATCGCCGAGCGACTCGATCGATCGCCGGGGCGGGTGCTGCCCGACCGGGCGATCACCGAGCTCGCCGAACTGGTCGAGACGGCGAAGACCAAGCGCCTCACCCGCAGCGACCTGCGTGGCGTTCGCGCCTTCAACAACCGACTGGCTGCCCGTTACGAGACCGATTGGCTCGCTGCCACCGACCGAGCCGCAGCGCTGACCTCGGCGCAGCTGCCGCCACGTCATCTTCCCGTGGATGGTCCGCCGCAGCCGCGGTCGTGGGAGCGGCGCTGGCCGAGTTCCTTCGAGCGCTTCTTCCGGATCCGTCCGGTGCTGGCCGAGTTGGCCGAGGAGGTCAACGTCCCGCTGGAGAATCTGCTCTCCCCCGACCACCTGCGGCGGTTGGTGTGGGATTCGGCCGACGAAACCAGCGAGGACGCCATCGAGGCGACCTTGACCGAGCTCGGCAGCCGACCGTGGCAGCGGGCGCTGGTGGTCCCGGTGATCGCTAAGAACTGGTGAGGTCGCCGGCCTCGGCCGTGGCCGCGATCTGCTCGGTCGCGTACCGGGCCAACTCCTGCGCAGTCAGCCCCTGATCGGCCAGGATCTCCGAGCGCGACGCGTGGGAGATGAACCCTGGCGCCACCCCGAACTCGCGCAGCGGCGTGGTGATGCCCGCCTGGCGCGCCTCCTGCGACAACCGCGCGCCCAGACCGCCGACGATGCCGCCGTCCTCGATCGTGATCACCAACTCGTGAGTGGCGACCAGCCCGCGCAGATCGGCCGATACCGGCAGCGCCCAGATCGGGTCGACCACGGTCACCCCGATCCCCTGCTGCTCGAGTCGTCGCCCCACCTCGATGGCCATGCCGCACAGTTGCCCGTACCCGACCACCAATACCCGTGGCTTCGCCGACTCCACCAGGACCTCCACGTCGCCGTGGCGGCGCAGCGCGGGAATCGGCTCCGGCAAGGTCTCCTTGGAGTAGCGGATCACTGTGGGTGCGTCGTTGACCGCCATCGCCAGCCGCAGCGCCTCACCGAGCCGCTGCTCGTCACGGGGCGCGGTGAGTTGCAGGCCCGGCACCAGACCCAGGAACGAGGTGTCCCAGATGCCGTGATGGCTGGCCCCGTCGGGGCCGGTGATGCCGGCCCGATCGAGTACGAAGGTGACGCCCAGGCCGTGCATGCCGACGTCCATCAGCACCTGGTCGAAAGCCCGATTCAAGAAGGTGGCGTAGACCGCGAACACCGGATGCAGACCGGCCGAGGCCAGGCCGGCGGCTGAGGTCACCGCGTGCTGCTCGGCGATGCCGACGTCGAACGTGCGATCCGGGAACAGCCGGGCGAATCGATCCAGCCCGGTGGGGTGCAGCATGGCCGCGGTGAGCGCGACCACCTTGTCGTTGGTGGCACCGATCCGGGCCAACTCCTCGCCGAAGGCGTCGGTCCAGGTACGGCCGCCGCAGGCCAGCGGCTCGCCGGTCTCGGGGTCGATGATCCCGACCGCGTGGAACCGGTCCTGCTCGTTCTGCTCGGCCGCCGGGTAACCGCGGCCCTTGTCGGTGATGCAGTGCACCAGCACCGGACCGTCGAAGTTCTTGGCCTGCTGCAGCGCGAGTTCCAGCGAGGTGATGTCGTGCCCGTCGATCGGGCCGACATACTTCAGGCCGAGGTCGGCGAACATGCCGCGAGGCACCAGCACATCTCGGACGCCGACCTTCAGACCATGCATCAGGCCGTACACCATCTGCCCGATCACCGGCGCAGCGAGCACCTTCTCCTTGATCGTGCGCATCGCGCGCTCATAGCGGCGGTCGGTGCGGATCGCCGAGAGCTGGTGACCCAAGCCCTTCAGCTGGGTGGCCAGTCCCCCGACCGTGGGCGTGTAGGACCGGCCGTTGTCGTTGACCACGATCACCAGGCGTTCGTCGCGGGCGACCGCGATGTTGTTCAGGGCCTCCCACGCCATACCGCCGGTCAGCGCGCCGTCACCGATCACCGCGACCACCCACCGATGCTCGCCGTTCAAGGCGAAGGCCTTGGCCATGCCGTCGGCCCAGGACAGCGAGGTGGACGCGTGCGAGTTCTCCACCCAGTCGTGCGGCGATTCGGCTCTGCTGGGGTACCCCGACAAGCCGCCGCGCTGGCGGAGCTTCAGGAAGCCGGACTGACGGCCGGTGAGGATCTTGTGGACGTAGCTCTGGTGACCGGTGTCGAAAATGATCCGATCCTGCGGCGACTCGAAGATCCGGTGGATCGCCATGGTCAGTTCCACGACACCCAGATTGGGGCCCAGATGCCCGCCGGTACGGCTGACGTTCTCGATCAGGAACGTCCGGATCTCGGCGGCCAGTTCGATCAGCTCAGCCTCCGACAGCCCGCGGAGGTCCGCCGGGCCCGAAATCCTGTTCAACAAGGGCACCTGCCGAGTCTACGTCACAGTCGCGGCCGGTACACCTCGCCGCGCATTGCGCCGGCCACCAGGCCGGCCTCACGCCGGATCCGGGCCAACCGGGCGTCCATCAGCTGCAGGGAGTCCACGGCGGCTGCCACCACGTCCGGCTCCACCTGGCCGGCCAGCCCGGCCCGCAGCCCGGCCAGCAGGTCGACGCTGGTGGCACGTTGCCCGTCCAGGAAGCCCACCGCCAGGTGCGCCAGCACCACCGGATAGCGGCGCGGCAGCCCCGCCTCGCTCAATACCGGCGGACAGCATTCCAGGAGGAATTGGACCGCGGCCTGTTCCCAGCCGTCTGCCCCGGGCGGCGGCACGCGCAGCGGCCAGCCCGGCGGCACATAGCTGCCGTATTCATACATGCGTACGATTCTAGCCCCGACCGGCGGCTAGCCGTTCAGGTACCACCACCCAAGCGCCATGATCGCGGCGCCCAGCAAAACGAGGATGCCGATCTTCTGAGCCAACCGAGCCTGCGGGCTACTCCCCCACTGCGCGCTGGCGACAGCAGCCACCGCCGGCATCACCAGCACCACTAGCCACCACCACCAGCGGTCGACCGCGTCGACCGCCACCCACAGCCCGATCTCGGCCCACAAGGTGGCGACCAGCCACAGGTCGAGGCGCGCCTTGAGCGCGACCGGGATCAATACCAGCAGGAACGCCACCAATGATGCCCAGATACCCAGTCCGAACTTGCAGTCGGCGATGGCCCCATCGGCCGGGTCACGACAGACCAGCGGCGCAACCAATTGGTTGTTGAGCACCACGAGTCCGGCGGCGATCAGCGCCGCGATCAGCGCCGCCAGGTACGTCCACGCCACCCGGGCCGAGACCGGCAGGTCTCCGGACTCGACGCGGGTCGACGTGGGCGCAATCCTGGCGCGCCGTCGCGACATCGGTAGTTACTTGGCCAGCAGCGACCGCAGGACGTACTGCATGATGCCGCCGTGGCGGTAGTAGTCGGCTTCGCCGGGGGTGTCGATGCGCAGCACCGCGTCGAAGACGATCGGTTCTCCCTCGCCGACAGCCTCGACCCGCACGGTCTCCGGCGTCACACCGTCGTTCAGCGCGGTGACACCGGTGACCGAGAACACCTCGGTGCCGGTGAGTCCCAGGCTGTCGGCGTTCTGGCCGGCCGGGAACTGCAACGGAAGCACGCCCATGCCGATCAAGTTCG
>CAZLJN010000148.1:0-6339 GCA_964559815.1 uncultured Propionibacteriaceae bacterium | reverse complement strand
CGCCCGCACCAAGGCCGAACTACTGCTGCTGGTGCAGAACGCGCACTACGCCGACGCGATCGAGCGAGGACTGGCAGCCTCAGCTGCGGCCGGCTCGACGATCGACGCGATCATGGCTCTGGTCGAACCGGTCGTCGAGTGCAACCGCCGGCAGGTGGAGAACGGCCGCACCTACCTGCGCGAGCTCATCTTCGGTGACCCCGAGGAGCCGCACCATCATCGCGGGCTGGAACTCATTGCTCAGGTCGACGACGCCTACGTCGAGATCCTGGCGCGCGGTGAGAAGCTGACTGCCCAGGAGGCGGCGCTGCTGGCGCGCACGGTGTCGGCTGCCATGTTCGTGAGCCTGGCATCACCGATCCACCTGCAATCCACCAACGAGGAGATCTGCGCCGACATTCGCGCGCAGGTGCAGCTGGTGTTGCGCGGGTAGCGAGCGGGCGGACATCCGGGGCCGCCGAAGCTGGCCGTGCGGACGCTTCAGCGCGGGTCGAGCAGGTGCAGCGGCGGGTGCTCGGCGCGGAAGTCGTTGACGTGATCGTCGGACGCGTAGCCCAACGCCAGTCCGGTGATCAGCTTGTAGTGCGGCGGAATGGTGAACTCCGCCTGCACTGGCCCCCGCCAGGTGGTCAGCACGCCGAGCGCGCAGGAGTCCACGCCGCGCGCCTGGGCGGCCAGCATCAGGGTCTGCAGCATCAGTCCGGCGTCGTGGGCGGAGAACGGCAGCAGTTGGTCGTGAACGAAGACCCACAGCACCACCGGGGCGCCGAAGAACTCGCAGTTGCGGCGGGCGTGGGCGTCCCTGGCCTCGCGGTCGCCGCGCTGGATGCCGAGGTGTTGGTACAGCTCTACGCCCACCTTCACGCTGCGCGGGCGCAGATCGTCGGGGTAGCGTCCCCAGGTCTTGAAGTCGCCGTCCGGCAGGCCGCCGGTGAGGACCGCCTTCACCATGGCGGAGCGCTTGCGGTGCTGCAGCGGCAAGGACGCGTCGAAGGCGGCCACATAGGCCTTGCTCAGCCGCTCGAGACGCTCACCGGTGGCCACCGCCACGCAGTACGGACGGGTGTTGCTCCAGCTGGGGGCGTGCCGGGCGTCGTCAAGGATCGCGTCCAGCACCTCGTCCGGCACCGCATCGGGACGGAAGTCGCGGATGCTGCGGCGGGCCTGGATCAGCGCGGAGAAATCGTCGGGAAGCACGCCGCTGATCCTAAGTGTTCGAAAGGCGGGCCGCCGGAACCCTCACCCTATGGTCAGTTGGCGAGGGCTTGGACGGCCTGTGCCAACGCCGCCAGGCCGACGGGTTCGGCGGTGGTGAGCGGCAGGTCGAGTTCAAAGCCCATGAAGGCGGCATCGACCAGCTCGGCGATCTCGCGGCTGCGCGCCTCCGGGACGCCCGAACTCACCAGGTGCAACCGGACGGCGTCCAACCAGATCTCGTTCATGGCCACCACCTCGGAGGCGTACGGCTCTTGTCCGAACAGTCCCAGCGAAGACGCCTCGACGTAGAGCCGATCGCACTGCGCTTGGCGTTCGGTGGTGCGCAGGCGCCATTGGTCGAGCACGGCGTCGTGGGGTGAGGCCGACGGAGTCAGGGACCGCAGTTCCTCCGACGAGCGGCCCGCCGAGCAGCGAATGACCTCCACGATCAGCTGTTCCTTGCTGCCCAGGTGGTAGATCAGCATCCGGTCGCTGGTGCCGAGGGCGGCTGCCAGTGGGCGCAGGCTGAGGCTGTGCAGGCCGTGTTGCCAGGCCCAGTCGGTGGCCCGCTCGATGAGGTCGTCGCGTTTGGTGCCCATTTCACATTCAGTGTAGCGGGTGCTACAGTCGTACAAAGTGTAGCGACTGCTACATAGTGAACGAGGAGACTTTTCATGCCCATCGCGCTCGCATTGCTCACGCTTGCGATCCTGGTTGAAGTGGCTGCCTCAGCCTTGCTTCCCAAGGCGGAGGGCTTCACCAACCCCGGCTGGACGGCCGTGGTGATCGCCGGCTACCTGCTGGCCATCTGGCTGCTCACCATCGTGGTGAAGAAGATGGACGTCTCCATCGCCTACGCCATCTGGTCAGGCGTGGGCACCGCCGCCATCGCGGTCATCGGCTACTTCTGGCTCGGCGAATCAATGACCCCGTTCAAGATGGCTGGCATTGCTCTGATCGTCGCCGGCGTGGTGGCGCTGAACCTCACCAGTGCCCACGCCGCCTGACCAATCCCACCGACACGCGCTAGCTGTACTCGGCCATCAGGTTGGTGACAGTCGGCTGATCGGGGGTTTACCTCCGAGGGCGGTGTGACGGCGTTCAGTGTTGTAGGCGTTGAGCCACGGGGCAAGGGCCTCCGTGCGGTCGGTGTTGGTGGCGAAGGGTTGCCGGTAGGCCCACTCGGTTTGCAGGGTGCGGTTGAACCGTTCGACTTTGCCGTTCTGCCAGGGGCAGTGGGGCCGGATGAACTTGTGGGTGATGCCGCGCTGGTCGAGCAGGTCTTTGACGTCGTTGGAGAGCCGGTAGGGGTAGTGGTTGTCCGAGATCAGACGTTCCACCCTGATCCCGACGCTGGCGAAGTGGTCCAGGGCGCGGGCGAGGAAGCCGGCGGTGGTCGGGCCTTTCTCATCGGCCAGGATTTCGGAGTAGGCGTAGCGGGAGTGGTCGTCGACTAGGGAGTGGATGTAGTCGTAGCCGACCTTGGCGTTCTTGCGGGCGGCGGTGTCGCCAGCTTGGCGGCCATGGAGCTTCCAGCCGCCCCCGTCGGGGATCCGGCCCAGTTTCTTCACATCGGTATGGACCAGCGAGCCGGGATGATCATGCTCGTAGCGCACCGCGGTCGTCTTCGAGGCTCGGATCAGCGCGCCGGTGATCGGGTCCAGCTCGTGCAGGTAAGGCAACTGGTGGCGCCGCAGGACCCTGGACACCGTCCGGGCCGGCACTCCCAGCTCGGGCCCGAGCCAATCCTGGCCGCGCCGCTGCAGGAGGCGGGCCGCCACGATCTGGTCTTCCACCACGCTGCTGGTGCGCCGCGGACTGGTCCATGGCCGTGATGACCGATCCACCAGCCCGGCCTCACCCTCGGCCCGCCACCGGGCGATCCAGCGGTGCGCACACTGACGCGACACCCCCTGCGCTTTCGCCGCATGCGCGACCGGCCAACCTTGCTCAACAACTCGGGTGATCAGCAGCCGCCTGCCGAAAACGGTCAAATGAGCCCTACATTGGGACACGGGAGAACCTCCTTGGGATGTGGACCTTCGCAAGTCACACCCCACCGGGGGTTCTCCTCTTTCGTCAACCAGCCAGTGTCACCCACGTCCTGGCCGAGTACAGCTAGCTCCCGCAGCGTGGATTCTGGTCGTCGTGCATGTCGATGCCCGTCGGTGACAGCACGGCCTGCGAAGCTCCGCTGCTTTCATACGTGACCTCCACCCCCGCTGACCTGCCCCCGCAGGGATCGTCGGTGTCAATCACCACCAAGAGATTGATCTGCGCCTGTGGAGCCAGCACATGCCCGGCAAGCTGCGCGCGATCCTTCCATGCGCGGTCCTGGTGTGGATCAGGGAACCCATCGTGATCCGGAGGTACGAAGAAGCCGCCACCGAACGTGCTGTCCTCGGGGTCGAGGGTCAGGACGTAGGCCGCGCTGACCTTCAGCTGATCGGTTTCGGTGAGTCGCACCGAGCGAAGGACGACTGGCGTCGTCCGGCTCTGGTTGGTAAGGACGATGGTGCCCAGCGACGGGTAGCGCCCCTGTCGGGGAGGGTCCATCCCGATGACAGTGGTCGCCTCGGCGCTGGACATCAAGGGGCCGGAATCACCGGCTTGGCCTTGTTGGTCTGCGGGCGCACAGCCGGCCATCAGGGATGACAGCACGGCAGCTATCGCCATCGCGGCCTGACTACGTCTGGGCAATGACGAACCTCGCTTCCTGGGGAGAGTCGAGTCAGGGTTCGCGTCCTTGATCGCTCGCGCCGCGCCTACGGGTTAAGCAGCCCGGAGTACCAAACGGCCGCGTCGGCGTACTCGGTGTCGCTGAAGCCGCGGGCGATCTCCGGGGCTACGCCATCGGCGCGGGCGTAGGAGCCCAGGAAGACCACGTCGGCGCAGATCCGGTGCAGGCCCTGCAAGGCCTCGGCCAGCCGCGGGTCGGCGAGGTGGCCCTCGGCGTCGATGCTGAAGCAGTAGTTGCCCAGCCCGGTCTTGGTGGGACGCGACTCGATCCGAGTCAGGTTCACCCCACGACTGGCGAACTGATCGAGGATCTCCAGCAGTGCGCCGGAATGATCGGCGTGCATGTAGGCGACCAGAGTGGTCTTGTCCGCGCCGGTGCGCGGCGGCGGAGCGGTCGGCAGCGACACCACCACGAAGCGGGTGACCGCGTCGGGATTGTCGGCGATCTCGGTGGCGACCGGCACCAGGCCGTACATCTCACCGGCGATCCGTCCGCAGATGGCGGCGTCGTATTTGCTGGACGGGTCGGCGACTTCCTTGGCCGCGGCAGCATTCGAGCCGCCCTCGGTGACCAGCGCCTCGGGCAGGTTCGCGATCATCCAGCTGCGGGTCTGCGCCGCCGAATGCGGGTGGGTGATCACTTTCGTGACCTGGTCGATGGTGGTGCCCGGACGGGCGTACAGGTTGAACTGCACCGGCAGCAGCACCTCGCGGGTGATCATCAGCCGCTTGCCGTTGGCCAGGAAGTCGAGCGTGGCCGAGACGCCGCCTTCGACGGAGTTCTCGATCGGCACGACGACCGCTTCGACCTCGCCGGAGCGGACGGCGTCGAGGGCCTGGGCCACGGTGGCATAGGCGACCGCGTCCACCCCATCACTGAAGGTCAGCAAGGCCTGATGAGTGAAGGTTCCCGCAGGTCCGAAGTATCCGAGCACGCGTCAAGGGTAGTGGTGCGCGGTCTTGGTGGTTTCGACAAGCTCAACCAGCGGCGCGGCGCTCAGCCGGCGGCGCGGGCGGCCGGGGCGGTCGTGCTCGAACGATGCGTCACCCAGTCGACGGCTTTGCGCCACCACTGACGCACCGGCGGCAACTCATGACCCCAGGTCCACCACCACCAGATCACGGCGATGATCACCCCGAACTGGGCAGCGACATTGAGTTGCTCACGCAGGAAGCGTTCGACGGTGTGCATGTCGTCGCTGAACTGCAGGGCCCGTCCGGTGACCCAGGCGATCGAAAGCCACGCACCCCGCCACAGCATGATCACGTCCAGCCGGGACGCCCACAGCAAGCCCAGCGGCGCCCACACGATCAGGTCGTACCAGCTGAACGACCACGGTGCGGTGATCACCCAGGCCGCACTCAGCACCACGATCGTCCGCACGGTGATGGTCAGCGGATCCAGCCGCGGATCCTCGTCCTGCGGGTTGCCGGGAACCAGTCGCCACGGCAGCACGCGCGACAGCATCCAGCCGATCACCACCATTCCGAGCCAGCCGGCGTTGGTGATCACCTGACGCGCAAGGGGGTCGCCGAGCAGGGGGCCGATCACCCACAGCAGCCACAACCCCCAGTTGCCCGGCGAGACGTAGCCGACGTTGCGCTGGAAGGCGAACAAGGCGTTCGGCATCCACAGGCCATAGGCCAGCACCAGCGGAATCGCCGCGCCTGCACCCAGCTGCAGCAGCTTGCGCCAATCGCGGCGGTAGCCCCACACCATGGCGAGGCCGTAGAAGATCAGTGACACCTTCACCGCACCGGCCAGGCCGATGCCGATGCCGGCCACGAACGGGCTCTTGCGGAAGAACCACAGCCCGGCCACGGCGAACACCAGGCTCAGCGGCTCGTTGTGCGCCCCCACCAGCACACCCCAGATCATCAGCGGGTTCATCACCGTGAACAGGACCGCGCGGGTCTGCAGCTTGGGATCGCTGTGGGCGAGCTTCACCACGATGGCGCCGATGATCAGGAACGGGATCAGCGAGAACATCTGCAGCCAGAACACGATGTTGTGCATGTTGTCCCCGCCCAGCACCGCGGCCAGGTATTGGGAGAACGACGCGATCGGGCCGTACACGCTCGGGGTGTCCTGCCACGGTCGTTCGGTCCAGCGCAGCACCGGGTCGTAGGCCTGCCGGAAGATTTCGGCGGGAGTGATGTCGTAGGGGTTCATGCCGAGCACCTGCAGGCGTCCGTAGGCGGCGTACATCAGCACATCGGCCGAGGTCAGCGGCGGCACCAGGCAGCTCAGCGTGCTCATGATCGCGCCCAGGGCGAACAGCCTCCGGTTGTGCGGACGCCAGCCGTTGTTCACCGCCTGCCAGCAGATCCACAGACCCACCGAGCCGACGGCCAGCATCGTCCACAGCAGGGGAACCACGACCCACTCGCCCAAGGCCAATC
>CAZLJN010000147.1:0-6346 GCA_964559815.1 uncultured Propionibacteriaceae bacterium | reverse complement strand
CGGCCGGCTAGGGGGAGGGCCCGCCTAGTACTCCGCCGGTGCCAGCCGGACCAGCAGGTCGAAGGGGTCTCGGTCGACCCGGCGTGCCGCCACCGTGATCAGCATCGCGGCCAGTCCGCCCGCCAGGGCCAGCATCACCGCGGCCGCGACAGTGGCGTCGATCGACGCGGCCAGCAGGATCCACCCGGCTGCGCCGATAGCGACCACGAAGAAGAAGCCGCTGAACCAGGCGAAGATCTTCAAGAACATGCCTTGGCGGTGGACGCCCACCCGCGATTGATCGTTGGGGTTGAGGATGCTGGACATGGCGCCGATGCCCACCCCGGTGATGATCACGCCGAGCCCGGCCAGGACGCCCAGGCCCACTTCGCCCAGGCGGTTCTGGATCACGCCTTCGACGACGGTGAAGCCGACCAGCAGCGGCACCAGGTAGAGCAGCGGTGCGGTCACCTTGCCGATCAGGACGGTCGACATCGGCGCGCCGGAGGCGACCAGGTAGCGGGCGCCGGGTCCGTCGTAGCCGAACACGTTGAAGCTGCCGACCACCACGGCCAGGGCGGCGAAAGCGGCGGTCTGGCCGGCCAGCCCGGCCCCGGTGAAGGTCGAATGGGCCACCATCACTCCCATCACCGGCGGGATGATCAGGGTCTGGATGGCCTTGGGGGAGCGGAAGAAGAAGTAGCGCCACTGCTGGGAGATCGCCGCCGTCAGCGGGCTGGACGGCAGCGCGGCCATTCCGTGCGGAACCAGCGGCAGCGCCTCGGTGACGCTGCGGCGATAGCCCCGGGCCAGACTGGAGTTGTCGCCCCGCACCCGGCGGCGCAGCGACCACGCCCACACCACGACGGCGAGCACGATGGTGGCCACTACGACCAGCATCCGGGCCAGGTAGTCGGGCCAGTTGCCGTCGCGGGCGTCGATGATCGCGTGCGCGGCCGCGCCCGGCGGCGTCCAGCTCGCGACCGCCCCGAGTGGTCCGGCCAGCTGGCTGTTGACCGAGGCGATGGTGGTGCGCAGCTGCATGGCCACCGCGTAGAGCGCCAGCACCATCAACGCCGCGGCCAGTGCGGCGACATCGCGTCCGCGCCGCGAGCGCAGCGACTCCGACAGCAGCGACTGCGCCGAGCGCGACACGGCCACGCACATCACGGTGAAGCCGATCGCGCTGAGCAGGGCAAGGATGCGAGCCAGGGGAGTGTGACCCAAGGAGGCCACCGGTCCGGCGGCGAAGAGCATGGTGAAGGTGGCCGTCGGAGCGATCAGGGCGCCGGACAGCAGGCCGATGACTTGCTGCCAGGCGGTCAGCGGGAATTGCTCCAAGCGGCGGGGGTCGACGGTTCCGTCGGCCAGGGTCGGCTCCAGGATCGGGCCCATCAGCCAGGGCACCGAGACGGTGATGAACGATCCGAGCAGCAGGATGTCGCCGAAGCCCGGGTCGCTGCCGAAGACGGCGGTGGCCGCACCGGCGATCAGTCCGAAGACCCCGCCGACCACCCAGCTGGTGACGTAGTAGGCCCCTGCGCCCGAACTGCCGCCGCGAGCCCGGGCGGCGATCAGCAGCCTTAGTCGGACCAGGATGAGAGCCACGTCAGCTCCCCTTCTGCCAAGTCCCGGCCGCCGACCAGATCGACGAAGGCGTCCTGCAGGTTGCGTCCTTGGGCGATGTCGTCGACGGTGCCTTCGGCCACCACCCGCCCTTGCGCGATCACCACCACCCGGTCGCAGAGCCGCTGGACGACGTCCATCACATGACTGGCGAAGACCACGGTGCCGCCACCGGCCCGGAAGCGCTGCAGCAGGTCTTCGATCACCTGGGCGTTGACCGGGTCGAGCGCGCCGAACGGCTCGTCCAGCACGATCACTCGCGGGTTGTGCAACAGGGCGACGCCCAGGCCGATCCGCTTGAGCATGCCCAGGGAGAAGTCGGCGATGAGCCGGTCGCGCCCGTCCTCCAGGTCGAGGACGTGGAGCAGTTCGGTGGCCCGTTCGGCGATGACGGCTGGGTCCATGCCGCGCAGCATGCCGGCGTATTGCAGCATCTCCGGTGCGGTGAGGCGCTCGAACAGCACCGGGTTGTCCGGGACGAAGCCGAGCAGGTGCTTGGCCTTGAGCGGGTTGGGCCACACTGCCACCCCGCCCACTTCGGCGCCGCCGGCGTCGGGTTGCAGCAGCCCGGTGAGCATGCGCAGGGTGGTGGATTTGCCCGCGCCGTTGGGGCCGGCGATGCCGTAGAAGCTGCCCTGCGGGATCTGCAGGTCGACGCCGTCGACCGCGCGCAGTTCGCCGTAGGTCTTCACCAAGCCGGTTGCGAGCACCGCGAACTCCACGGCGTCCTTTCCCGCCGTTGTCCCCTACGGCGTCCAGCAAACAGCGTAACCGGCTCGGTTTCCACCCGGCCTGCAGCAAGCGGTTAGACGTGGGTGGGCTGGGCGTCGGTGGGCGCCTGCGGGGCACGGTCGGCGGCGGCGGCGATAGCGACCGCAGCGATGGTGACGCCGGTGAGCACCAGCCCGAGGATCTCCACGGCACTCCAGCCGGCGATCTGCCACAGCCAGGTGGCCACCGCACCGGCGATGGTGCTGCCCAGGTAGTAGGCCAGCAGGTAGGCGCTGGACGCCTGTGCGGTGCCGCGGTGGCGGCGTGCGGCCCGGTCGACCACCCACCCGCTGAGCAGGGAGTGGGTGCCCAGGAAGGCGAAGGTGAGTAGCCCGAGGGCGATGAACATGCCGAACACCGAGGGCAGCGGGGTCAACAAGACGGCGATCGGCAGTCCGGCGGCGCCGATCAGGGTGGCCACGCCTCGTCCGCGGCGTTGGGCGAGGCGGCGCAGCAGGTAGGGGGCCGCGATGCCCAGGGGGTAGGCGAAGTAGACCCAGCCGGCGGCGTGGCCGAGGCTGAACGGCGGGGCTTGCAGCTGGAAGGCGGCCGCGTTGTAGATGGCCACGAAGGCGCCCATGCTGGCGAAACCGGCCACACACAGCCAGGCCACCACCGCATCGGACGGTGCCAGCACGGTGCCGAGCAGGACGTGGCGCAGCTCGGCGCGCTGCGGCCGCCAGTCGCCGGGAACCGGTAGCAGCGCCCACAGCACCAGGCCGCTGATCAGGGTGAGCAGGCTCATCGCGGTGGCGGTGGTCGTCCAGCCGCCGAGGGCAGCCAGCGGGCCGGGCAGCAGCCGTCCGACCGCGCCGCCGACGGCCGTCCCGGCGATGTAGGCGGCGTTGGCGTGGCCGTGGGATTCCCGCGGCACGGCCTCGCGCAGATAGGCCAGGGCGGCTGCGGGGAACCAGGCCAGGGTGACCCCGACCAGTGCCCGGACGACCAGCAGTGCCGGCCAGGTCGGGGCGAAGGCTGCTGCCAGGCCGAGGATGCCGGAGGCCACCAGCGAGGTGCGCATCACCTGCACCCGTCCGAAGCGGTCGGCCAGCGAGCCGGCCATCAGCAGCCCGACGGTGAGCGCGGCGGTGGTGATCGACAGGGCGTGGGCCGATTCGGCCGGGGTGACGTCGTATTGGCTGACCAGTAGCGGCAGCAACGGTTGGACGAAGTACAGCAGGGAGAAGTTGGCCAGCCCGCCGAACATCAAGGCGACCAGCATGCGCTGATAGCCCGCCGCCGCAGAAGGGCTGCCTGAAGTTCGTCCGGTCGCTGGCGTGGACACGCTCAGGCGGTCTTTCCCGCCGAGGTCACTGCACGGGGGAGGTGGCGGCGGATTTGGCCGAGGCCGCCTTGTAGTACTTCGCCTTCACGCTCACCTTGACGGTGATCCGCTTGCCGCGGTCGGACTTGGTCAGTTTGTAGGTCGACTTGGTCGCGTGGCTGATCTTCTTGCCGTTTCGGTACCACTGGTACTTCGTCGACGACACCGAGTCCGACCAGACCGGCTTGTGGGCCGACAGTCGCTGGCCGACGAGCATGTTGCCGCTGATCCAGGGGGCGTTGACCACTCGGAGGTAGCCGGTGGTGAGCTTGCCGCTGCGGCTGCTGGACGTCACGCTGTGGTCGAGGTTGGTGACCGTGACCCACAGGTACTTTCCGTAGTCGGACCGGGTGGCGGTGTAGCTGCTGCCGGTGGCGCCGGCGATCGCTGCCTGGTACCAATGCTTCTTGCCGTGCTTGACCGTGTACCAGCGGCGGTACCACTGGTAGGTCGCGCCGTAGTGGGCGTCGGCATCGGCGACGCGCAGGACCTGGCCCACCCGCGCCGTCTTCGGCCAGGAGACCGTAGCCGCGGTGGATGGGTAGGCGGGATCGGGGACGTTGACCGTCGGGCCGCTGCCGGTGTTGGGGCTGACCCGCGCCTTCACCGCTGCCGTCGCCGCAGCGGCGTTCACGATGCCCGAGCCGCAGGTGCCGGTCGGGCAGCCGTCGGCCAGCGGCGCAGCGGTTCCCCGCAGGTAGTAGGCGATCTCTGCCGGCGTCAGTGCCTTATCCATCGACTTCAGCAGTGCGGCCGTGCCGGTCACGTGCGGCGCCGCCATGGAGGTGCCCGACATCGGCTGGAACACACCACTGATTGTGGACGTCACGAAGCCGGTGCATGCGCCCGCAGTGCCTGAGTTGTTATACCAAGCACTGCAGTTATCCACGGCGCCGCTGCCACCGGGTGCGGCGATGAGCCACTTGCCGCCAGTCGAACTGTCGCCCCAGTTGCTGTAACTAGCGCGGCTCTTGTCGTTGCTAGTTGCGGTCACCACGATCACGCCGTTGCAGTTTGCTGGCGCGAACTGCGCAATGGAGCTGCCGTCGTTGCCAGCCGAAACGACAACAGGGATGCCTCGGCTGATTGCGACGTTGATGGCGCCCTGGAGTTCGCCGGAACTGGGGCACGACGTCTGTGCTCCCAGCGAGAGGTTGATCACGTCGGCGGGGTAGGGGTTCGAGACCGGTGCGCCGTTCGCCCCGGCTACGGTATCGCCGCTGGCCCAACGGATCCCGGCTGCGACGTCTGCCATATCGCCGCCACCGAGGTTGGGCAGAACCCGCACGGGCAAGATGGAAACGTCAGGAGCGACGCCCGAGGAACTGCCAGCGGTCTGGGCTGCGACGATCCCAGCCACATGGGTGCCGTGCGACGAGGTTTGTGGGTAGCCCGCCTCCTGCTTCTGGATGAACACCGAGAGGTCCGTGGGGTCCGGGTCGCGGCCGTCTCCGTCGGTGTCAGCGTTGTGGATGGCCCCATTGCTGTCGGTGTATCGCGTACGCACTTCGCTCACGAAGTCGTAGCCGGGCAGGACCGTGCCGGAGCCGGCCACGCTGACGGCGTCGTCGTCGGTGGTGTCGCCCGCCGACGTGCCATCGGCACCCGTACCGGCGGGGCCGGCTTCGGGCTCGGGGCTCGGGCTGGGTGCGACCAGCGTCACGGTGGCGGCGTCGGAGACGTGGCCGACAGGGTCGGTCTGGGTGACGGAGATGGTGGCGTCGTCCTCGGCAACCGGATCGAGGATCGCAGCCCAGGAGCCGTTGGTGTCGGCCAGGGTGGTGACGGTGTGGTCGGCATCATCGGCGCCGGGGTAGGTGACGGTGATCGTCGCGCCGGGCTCGCCGGTGCCGGTCACGCTGCCCGTGGTGGCCTCGGTGATCACCGGAGCGTCCGGGGTGGCGAGGTCGAACTTCACCTGCACCTTGTCGGACTTGATGCCGTCGGAGTCGGTCACGAACGCGAACGCCGCGAAGTCGGGATCGGTCACCGCAGGCGTGAGCCTGAACGTCCATGTGCCGTCGGCCGGATCGTCCCAGGTTCCCGGCACGGGCACATCGGCGCTGTCGACGATGGAGGGGGTGGCGTCATCTTCGACGCCGCTCAGAGTGATCACGGTGCCATCGCTGACCGCGACCGCCGGAGCGCTGGGTGGGCCGACATGCACTTGCCGGGTGGCGTCCGGAGACTCGTTCCCTGACGGATCGGTGACCTTGGCGGTGAGCCAGAGGTTGTCGGAGGCGGCCGGGTCGAGGGTCACGCTCCAGGTGCCGTCATCGGCGATGTCGCCGGTCGCGGTGTGGGTCTCGGTGAGGGGACGTCTCGTGGTTCCACCGACAATTACCTTGTAGGTGACAGTGATGGTGGGGCACTCGCCGGCGGTCTCGCACCGCTCGCCGGTGCCGTTCACCACGGTGCCGTTGGTTGCGTTGATCACCGGAGCGTTGGGCTTGATCGTGTCGATGGCCCGGCTGGTGTCACCGACATTGCCGGCGGCGTCGGTGGCGGTGATGGTCACGATGTCGTCGTTGGCCAGCGCGGGCAGGCCGGTGATCGACCAGCTCGAACCGGTGGTCACCGTCGTCGTAGCCGTGGTGCCGTCGGGGAAGGTCGCGGTGACCACGATCGGCCCGGACGGTCCCTGGT
>CAZLJN010000146.1:0-6411 GCA_964559815.1 uncultured Propionibacteriaceae bacterium | reverse complement strand
GCCGACACCTCCTCGATGGCGCCGAGTTGGGACTGGTAGATCTCGCGGTACAGGTCGCTGCGGGCCAACAACTCGGTGTGGGAGCCGACATCGGCGATCCGGCCGCGCTCGAGCAAGACGATGCGGTCGAGATCGATCACCGCGCTGATCCGCTGAGCGACGTAGATCAAGGTGGTGCCGGCGACATCTCGCGGGATCGCGGCCTGGACGCGGGTCTCGGTGGCCACGTCCAAGGCGCTGGTGGAGTCGTCCAGGATCAGCACCCGCGGGCGGGGCACCAGGGCTCGGGCCATCGACAACCGCTGCCGCTGCCCGCCGCTGAAGTTGTAGCCGCGCCGGGCCACCGGGGCGTCCCACTGCTGGGGGAGCGCCTCGACGAAGCCGAAGGCGTCCGAGGCGCGAGCGGCGTCCTTCATTCGGTCGTCGCTGGCCGCAGGATCGGCGAAACACACGTTCTGTCGAATGTCGCCCTGGAACAGCACCGCCTCCTGCAGGGCGGCGCCGACCACGCTGCGCAGCTGATCGAGCGGGACGTCGCGGACGTCCACGCCGTCGATGAGTACGCGTCCCTGGCGGGGGTCGTAGAAGCGAGGGATCAGGTTCACCAGCGAGGTCTTGCCCGAGCCGGTGGCACCCAGAATGCCCAGTGACTGGCCCGGCTCGATCACCAGATCGATGTCGTGCAGCACATCGCCGGACGCGTCGTCGCCGGCCTGATAGCCGAAGCTCACCCCTTCGAAGCGCACCTCCGCACCACCGGACGTCGCGAGCTCGGTCGCGCCGCCGGACGGCAGCAGCGGCTCGGCATCGATCACCTGGAAGACCCGGGCCGCGGAGGTGACTCCGCGCAGCAGATAGGGCGTGATCAGTGCAGCCAAGCCCAACGGCACCACGACCAGGCTGAGGTACTGGGTGAACGCGGTCACCTGGCCGATGGTGGTGCCGTCGCCGTCGATGACACTGGTGCCGCCGATCAGCAGCGTGATCGCGATACCCAGCTGGGTCACGGTGTTCAGCGCCGGGGTGAGTAGCGCCACCCGGAAGGCGGCGGTGCGCGCGGGCACCCGCAGCGCTTCGGTGCGGGCGTCGAACCGCTCGACCTCGAGCTCTTCGCGTCCGAACGCCTTCACCACCCGGACGCCGGCGAGGTTCTCCTGCATGGTGTTGTTGACCTCGTCGAGGCGCTTCTGACGTTCCTCGTAGGCCCGTTCCATCGGCCGAATCAGGATCACCGCGAAGCCCAGCAGGATCACCGTGACCAGGCCCAGGATCCACACCATTCCCGGCGCGGTGATCGAGGCCAGGCCGACCGCGGCCACCAGCATGATCGGCGCGTACAGCAGCAGCATCACCCCGTAGAGCACGGCGTTGGCCACGTTGTTCACGTCAGAGCTCAGCCGTACCAGCAGGTTGCCGGTGCGCATCTGGTCGAAGTTGCCGAAGGAGTACTCCTGCACGCTGGCGTAGGCCTGGGTGCGCAACACGTACGCGGTGCCTTGGGAGAAGAAGACGGCGATCACCGCGGTGCCGGCCAGCAGCACGCTGGCCACGGTGCCGAGCACCGCCATCCAGATGCCGGTGTCGACGATCACCCAGGTGTCGCCGGCCAGCAGGCCGTCGTTGACCAGGCGTTGGTTGAGTGCTGCGGTGCCCAAAGTGGCCACGGCCGACAGCAACAGCAGCACCTGGGAGAGCACCAAGCGCCAGCGGTAGGGGCGGTACAGGGCCAGCACCCGGCGTACCGGATGGGCGGTCTTGGGCGGGGCAGCGGGAGTCGTCATCGGTTCACGCGCCTGCCTGTGGAGAGGGGATTCGACGGGGCCACAGCCAGGAGTCTAGGGCGGGCATTCGTCGCCTGCCGGGGAATGAGGGGGAGGCCGCAGACGAGGCCCGCAAGTTCTTAATACGTGGGCAGTCCGCGGCTGGAGAAGATCTCCCGAGCGGCGGCCAGTTCCGCGGCGGTGGGGGTGCGATTGTCGGCCAGTTGGTAGCCCAGGCCGAGGTCGGCCCACTTGTCGCGTCCGAACTGATGGAAGCCCAGCACCTCCACCCGTGTGGTGGTCGCCAGTGAGGCGGCATAGTCGGCGACCCGGGCGATCGTGGCGCGGGAATCGGTCAGCCCGGGCACCAGGACGTAGCGGACCCACACCTCCACGCCCGCGTCGGCCACCCGACGTCCGAAGTCGAGAGTGGGCGCCAGGCGTCCGCCGGTCACCCGGTGATAGGTGAGTTCGTCGCCGGCCTTCACGTCCAGCAGCACCAGGTCGAGGGTGGCCAACAGTTCGTCATCGCAGTTGCGACCCAGGAAGCCGGAGGTGTCCAGGGTGACATGGACGCCCATGTCGTGCGCCGCCCGCGCCACCGCCTTGACGAACGCCGGCTGAGCCAATGCCTCGCCGCCGGAGAAGGTGATGCCACCGCCGGTGGCGGCGAAGATGCCGCGATAGCGACGGATTCGAGCCACAAGATCGTCGGCCAGTACCGGGACGCCGCCGCGAGCGCTGAACGTGTCGGGGTTGTGGCAGTAGAGGCAGCGCAGCGGGCAGCCGGCCAGGAAGGTGGTCATCCGGGTGCCGGGCCCGTCCACGGCGGTGACCAGCTCCCAGGAGTGGACGATGCCCACCTCACCGGTGCGTTGGCCCAGCAGCAGGTCGGCGCGCGAAAGATGCTCGGCGGTCGGAATGCCGCCGAGCATCTGTGCCCGCACTGGCGGGGTGTCGGAGGCCGCGTGGGAGCCGACGGCCTCCGAGAGGGGGTGGGAGGTCATTCAGACCGCTTCATGGAAGGTGCGCGACAGCACATCCAGCTGCTGCTCGCGGGTCAGCTTGGTGAAGTTCACCGCGTAACCCGACACCCGAATGGTCAGCTGCGGATAGTTCTCCGGGTGCTCCATGGCGTCGATCAGGGTCTCCCGATTCAACACGTTGATGTTGGCGTGGTAGAGCCCTTCGCCGAAGCCGGCGTCCAGGATGCCGACCAGGTTGGTCACCCGCTCGCCCTCGGTGCGTCCCAGAGCGGCCGGGGTGATCGTGTTGGTCAGCGAGATCCCGTCCAGGGCGTCGGCGTAGTCGAGCTTGCCGACGCTGAGCATCGAGGCCAGCATCCCGTGGGTGTCACGGCCGTTCTCCGGGTTGGCGCCGGGGGCGAACGGCGTGCCGGCCGGGTGGCCGCACGGGAAGGCGCCGGTGAACTTGCCGTAGACCACATTCGAGGTGATGGTCAGCACCGACTGGGTCGGGATGGCGTCGCGGTAGAGCGTGATCGCCTTGATCTTGTCCATCACCGTCTTGACCACGAGCTTGGCCAGGTCGTCGGCCCGGTCGTCGTCGTTGCCGTACATCGGGAACTCGCCCTCGGTGATGTAGTCGACCACCAGCCCGGTCTCGTCCCGGACGGGGGTCACCGTGGCGTACTTGATGGCGGCCAACGAGTCGGCCACGATCGACAGCCCGGCGATGCCGCAGCCCATGGTGCGCACCACTTCGTCATCGTGGAGAGCCATCTCCATGGCCTCGTAGGCGTACTTGTCATGGCAGTAATGGATGATGTTCAGCGCCTCGACGTAGGTCTCGACCGCGTGGGTGAGCATGTCGTCGTACTTGGCCCAGACGTCCTCGAACCTCAGCGGGGCATCGCCGGTGATCGGATCGAAGCCGGTCACGATCTGGGTGCCGGTGCGCTCGTCGCGGCCGCCGTTGACGGCGTACAGCAGGGCCTTGGCAGCGTTCAACCGAGCGCCGAAGAACTGCATCTGCTTGCCGATCGCCATCGGCGAGACGCAGCAGGCGATGGCGGTGTCGTCACCCCAGTGGCAGCGAATATCGGCGTCCGACTCGTACTGCAGCGCGGAGGTCTCGATCGAGATCTGCGAGCAGAACTCCTTGTAGCCGGCCGGTAGGGCGGCGTCCCAGTAGATGGTGATGTTCGGCTCGGGCGCCGGGCCGAGGTTGCGCAGGGTTTGCAGCAGGCGGAACGAGGTCTTGGTGACCAGGGTGCGGCCGTCGTCGGCCATGCCGCCGTCGGACCAGGTCGCCCAGTACGGGTCGCCGGAGAAGATCTGGTCGTACTCGACGGTGCGCAGGAAGCGGACGATGCGCAGCTTGGTGACCAGGGCATCGATGACTTCCTGCACCTCCGCTTCGGTGATCTCGCCGGTGGCCAGATCGCGTTCGGCGTAGATGTCGAAGAAGCCGGACAGCCGTCCGATGCTCATCGCGGCGCCGTCCTGGCTCTTCACGCTGCCCAGGTAGGCGAAGTAGGTCCACTGGACGGCCTCGCGGTAGTTCGCGGACGGACGGGACAGGTCGAAGCCGTAGCTCTCACCGAGGTTGCGCAGCTTGACCAGGGCCTTGATCTGCTCGGCGTGCTCTTCGCGGTAGCGGGCCCAGTTCTCGCTGAAGGGCTGGTCGTTGATCGAATCCATGTCGGCCTTCTTGGCTTCGATCAGCCGATCGATGCCGTAGAGGGCCACCCGGCGGTAGTCGCCGATGATCCGGCCGCGGCCGTAGGCGTCCGGCAGTCCGGTGAGCAGGTGGGAGCTGCGGGCGGCGCGGATGCGCGGGGTGTAGATGTCGAAGACCGCCTGGTTGTGGGTCTTGCGGTACTTGGTGAAGATCTCTTTCAGCTGCGGGTCGGGGGTGAGCCCGGCTTCCTTGATCGCGGTCTCGACCATCCGCCAGCCGCCGGCCGGCATCATCGGCCGCTTCAGCGGGACATCGGTCTGCAGGCCGACGATCACGTTGTCGTCGTCGCTGATCAGGCCGGGGGCGAAGGCGTCCACGTCGGCGGGGATGTGGGTCTCCACGTCGTAGACACGGCGCTCACGCTCGACGCTGAGGTACTCGCGTTGCAGGGTGTCCCACACTCGCAGGGTCTTGGCGGTCGGTCCGGCCAGGAAGCGGGCGTCACCGGTGTAGGGCGTGAAGTTCGCCATAATGAAATCTCGGACGTCGATCGAGTCGGTCCAGGCGCCTTCGGCGAAGCCGGCCCAGGGATCTTCTCGGTAGAGCCCGGCGAGCTCTTCCACCTCGGTGGTCATCAGTCTCCATTCGTTTCCTGGGCGCGGCGGATTGCCCCGCGCTCAGGGGGATCCTTCATTGGATGGGGCGCCGTTCGCTCGTGGCGAGGGCGTTGAGACCATTGTAGGTGAAACGTTTGAATGACCGCACATTAGGCCAAATGCTGAGCACTGGCCGGGGGTGGATCAGCGGAAGCCGGCGAAGAAGACCGCCAGGGCGAAGCCGAGGATCGACAGCACGATCTTCACCCACCGCAGCGGCGGCACCCACGCCTCGACCGCGCTCCACAGGGCCAAGGCGGCCAGGCCCAGCCCCAGCGGGAGTCCGATCGGCGGGAAGTTCAGATTGAGGAAGGTGATGGCAGCCAGGCCGATGGCTGCCAGGCCGCCGAGGAATTCGAGGACGCCGCGGAGGCGGCGGGTGACGATGACCCAGCCGGCGACCGGATGGGCCCGGCGACCACTGGGCGGGCGGTAGCGGATCAGGCTGATGCCGCTGACGATGAACCAGATGCCGGTCACCAGCGCGACGTAGATCTCCGGTCCGATGGACCTCAAAATGCCCACACCTACCCCCTTCGGCGCGAGCAGTCTACGGGGAGTCGGCCCCGAGCCGACAGAGGATCTTTTCCAGGAGTTCTCTCTCGGTTCGCTCCAGAGTTCCGAAGACCTCCGCGGTCACTTCGGTGCGGGTGTGCTGCACCTGGGCGATGAGATCGCGTCCGGCCGCGGTGGGCTCGACGCGATAAGAACGTCCGTCGATCGGGTCGGGGGTGCGGGTGATCCAGCCGGCGGCGGTGAGCGCAGTGATCGTGTCGGTCGCCGAGCGGGGTGCGACGTCCAGCAGCGCGGCCAACTGGGACGGACGCAGCGGCGCGTGCTCGCCGATCACCCGCAGCGCGCGCGACAGGTGCGGGTTGAGCCCGAGCGGACGGATCCGCTGCATGGTCTCCCGGCGGATCCGGCGGGAGGTGGCCAAGAAGAGCTCGGCCAGGGCCTCGTCGTTCGACATGCCCTCAATATACTGTGGTAACCACACTAGTCTTGGGAGGTCGGATGGTGACTCTCGACGCCCCCGCCCCACGCTTCGGCCCGGCTCGGATCGATCCTGCCGATCGCGCGCAACTGAGCGTTTCACCGGTGAGTTTGCGGCGCGCACTGGGGCTGTTCGCCGGCCACGGCCGCAGCCTGCTCGCCGTGGTGGCGATCATCGTGGTCGCCTCCCTGGTCGGCCTGGCCAGCCCCTTCCTGCTGCGCGAAGTCATCGACGTCGCCCTGCCCACCCAGAACCTCCCCCTGCTGAGCTGGCTGGTGATCGGCATGGTGGCGGTCGCGGCGATCACCGGCGTCCTGGGGGTGTGGCAGACCTGGCTGGCCACTGCCGTCGGACAACG
>CAZLJN010000145.1:0-6413 GCA_964559815.1 uncultured Propionibacteriaceae bacterium | reverse complement strand
CAGAAGGTGCACAAATGGCGGAACTGACCATCAGCCCCGAAGAGATCCGGGATGCTCTGGACAAGTTCGTGGCGAACTTCAATCCTGACGCTGCGAGCAGCGACGAGGTTGGCGTCGTGGTGACCTCCGGCGACGGCATCGCGCGCGTCGAGGGGCTGCCTTCGGCGATGGCCAACGAACTGCTCAAGTTCGAAAATGGCACGCTGGGAATCGCCCTGAACCTGGACGTCCGCGAAATCGGCGTCGTGGTCCTGGGTGACTCCGAGGGCATCGAGGAAGGCTCCATCGTTCGGCGCACCGGCGAGGTGCTCAGCGTTCCGGTCGGCGACGGCTACCTGGGCCGCGTGGTGGACGCCATGGGCAACCCGATCGACGGCCTCGGTGAGCTCACCGACGTGCCCGAGCGTCGCGCACTGGAACTCCAGGCCGCCGGCGTGATGGATCGCAAGTCCGTCGAGGAGCCGCTGCAGACCGGCATCAAGGCCATCGACGCGATGACCCCGATCGGCCGCGGCCAGCGCCAGCTGATCATCGGTGACCGCAAGACCGGCAAGACCGCCATCGCTGTGGACACGATCATCAACCAGCGTGCGAACTGGGAATCCGGCGATCCGAAGAAGCAGGTTCGCTGCATCTACGTCGCGATCGGCCAGAAGGGTTCCACGATCGCCGCGCTGCGCACCAAGCTCGAAGAGTCCGGTGCGATGGCTTACACCACCATCGTGCACGCTCCGGCGTCCGACCCGGCCGGCTACAAGTACATCGCGCCCTACACCGGTTCGGCCATCGGCCAGCACTGGATGTACGCCGGCAAGCACGTTCTGATCGTGTTCGACGACCTGACCAAGCAGGCCGAGGCCTACCGCTCCATGTCGCTGCTGCTGCGTCGTCCGCCGGGCCGCGAGGCCTACCCCGGCGACGTGTTCTACTTGCACAGCCGTCTGCTGGAGCGCTGCGCGAAGCTGTCCGACGAGCTCGGTGGCGGTTCGATGACCGGTCTTCCGATCATCGAGACCAAGGCCAACGACGTGTCGGCCTACATCCCGACCAACGTGATCTCGATCACCGACGGCCAGATCTTCCTGCAGTCCGATCTGTTCAACGCCAACCAGCGTCCGGCTATCGACGTGGGCATCTCGGTGTCTCGCGTGGGTGGCGCTGCGCAGGTCAAGGGCATGAAGGCGGTTTCGGGCACCCTGAAGATCGGCCTGGCCCAGTACCGCGACATGCAGGCCTTCGCCATGTTCGCTTCCGACCTGGACGCCGCTTCCCGGCGTCAGCTGGAGCGGGGCGCTCGCCTGGTGGAGCTGCTGCGTCAGCCGCAGTACGCGCCGTACCCGGTCGCCGACCAGGTGATCAGCGTGTGGGGCGGCATCAACGGCAAGTTCGACGAGGTGCCGGTGTCCGAGGTACTGCGCTTCGAGCAGGAATTCCTGGCTTACCTGAAGCACAACACCAAGGTGTTGGAGGTCATCGGCGAGACCGGTCAGTTCAGCGATGACACCAAGGCTGCTGCCGAGGAGGCCCTGGAAGCCTTCCGCACGCAGTTCGTCGGCGACGACGGCAAGCCGCTGGTGTCCGGTGATCAGGCCGCCGAGGCCATCGCCGAAGAGGACCTCAGCCACGAGCAGATCGTGGTCGCGAAGAAGCGGGGCTGATCAATGGGAGCCAGTCTCCGTGAGCTGCGTCAGCGACGAAAGTCGGTGACGGCCACGAAGAAGATCACCCGGGCGATGGAACTCATCGCATCGTCCCGGGTGATGAAGGCCCAGCAGGCGGCCGCCAAAGCACTGCCGTACACCCGCGAGTTGAATCGCGCGGTGTCGGCGGTGGCGACCTACTCCCGGACCGATCACCCGCTGACTCGTCAGCTGACCGAGAACCCGCGCCGGGTGGCGGTGCTGTTCATCACCTCTGACCGAGGCATGAACGGCGCCTACTCCTCCAACGTGCTCAAGACCGTGTCGCAGATGCGTCAGCGTTTCGACGAGCAGGGCGTGGAGATGGTGCGCTACGGCGTCGGCCGTAAGGGCATCGGCTTCATGACCTACCGTGGGCTGAGCCTGGCCGCGCATTGGGAGGGTTTCTCCGATTCTCCGACCTATGACCGCGCGGTCGACATCTCCGATCGTCTGGTCGAGGACTTCATGCGTTCCTACGAGGAAGGCGGCGTCGACGAGATCTGGGTGGTCTACACCCGGATGGAATCGATGCTCAGCCAGACTCCACGGGCGCGACGGATCCTTCCGCTGGAAGTGGTCGAGGGCGTGCACGAGGTCACCGGCGATGAGCTGATGCCGCTGTACGAGTTCGAGCCGAGCCCCGAGGCCGTGCTGGATTCGCTGCTGCCGTTGTACGTCCGTAGCCGCATCTGGTTCTACCTGTTGCAGTCCGCGGCCGCGCAGTTGGCGATGCAGCAGAAGGCGATGAAGTCGGCGACCGACAACGCTCAGACCCTGATCGAAAGCCTGACCCGTGAGGCCAACCAGGCACGTCAGGCCGAGATTACTCAAGAAATCAGCGAAATCGTCGGCGGTGCCAGCGCACTGGCCGACCTCACCAAAGACGACGACTAAGGCAAAGGCAGACCTCGAATGACCGTGACGACCGAAAAGACCGCCGCCCAGGCCACTGGGCGGGTTGCCCGGGTCATCGGCCCGGTGGTGGACGTGGAGTTCGCCGCCGACCAGATGCCCGACATCTACAACGCACTCCTGGTCGAGATCACCGACGGTGAGGAGACTCGCACCATCACCGCAGAGGTGGCGCTGCACATCGGTGACAACACCGTGCGCGCGATCTCGCTCAAGCCGACCGACGGCATGCGTCGCGGCGCCAAGGTGTTCGACACCGGCGCTCCGATCTCCGTGCCGGTGGGCGACGTCACCAAGGGCCGCGTGTGGGATGTCACCGGCAACTGCCTCAACGAGGACCTCGCCGCCAGCGGCGTGGAGGTTGCCGATCGCTGGTCGATCCACCGTCAGGCGCCGAAGTTCGACGCCCTGGAGCCGAAGACCGAAATGCTGGAGACCGGCATCAAGGTGCTCGACCTGCTCACCCCCTACGTCAAGGGCGGCAAGATCGGCCTGTTCGGTGGCGCGGGTGTGGGCAAGACGGTGCTCATCCAGGAGATGATCTACCGCATCGCTCACAACTTCGGTGGCACCTCGGTGTTCGCCGGTGTGGGTGAGCGCACCCGTGAGGGCAACGACCTGATCTACGAAATGATCGAGGCCGGCGTTATGAAGGACACCGCCTTGGTGTTCGGCCAGATGGACGAGCCGCCGGGCACGCGTCTGCGGGTCGCCCTGAGCGCCCTGACCATGGCGGAGTACTTCCGCGACGTCCAGGACCAGGACGTGCTGCTGTTCATCGACAACATCTTCCGGTTCACCCAGGCGGGTTCGGAGGTGTCGACCCTGCTGGGCCGGATGCCTTCGGCCGTGGGCTACCAGCCCAACCTGGCTGACGAGATGGGCCAGTTGCAGGAGCGGATCACCTCGACCCGTGGCCACTCGATCACCTCGATGCAGGCGATCTACGTGCCCGCCGACGACTACACCGACCCGGCTCCGGCGACCACCTTCGCCCACCTGGACGCCACCACCGAGCTGAGCCGCGACATCGCGTCGCGTGGTCTGTACCCGGCTGTGGATCCGCTGACCAGCTCCTCGCGCATCATGGATCCGCAGTACGTCGGCCAGGATCACTACGACACCGCAACCCGGGTGAAGCAGATCCTGCAGCGCAACAAGGAACTCCAGGACATCATCGCCATCCTCGGTGTCGATGAGCTGAGCGAAGAGGACAAGATCATCGTGTCGCGGGCTCGTCGCCTGCAGCAGTTCCTCTCGCAGAACACCTACATGGCGACCAAGTTCACCAACGTCCCGGGTTCGACCGTGCCGCTGGCCGAGACCATCGAGTCGTTCAAGATGATCTGCAACGGCGACGTCGATCACATCGCCGAGCAGGCCTTCTTCAACGTGGGTGGCCTGGAAGACGTGTACGCCAACTGGGATCGCATCCAGAAGGAAGGCTGAGGTGACGGTACTTCAGGTAGAGGTCGTCGCGGCTGAGGGGATCGCCTGGCAAGGTGAGGCCCTCAGCGTGATCGCCCGCACCACCGAAGGTGATATCGGCATCATGCCGAATCACGAGCCGCTGCTCGCTTCGCTGATGCCGTGTGCAGCCGAGGTGCTCACCGCCGACGGCAACCGTGAAGTTGTGGTCGTTGACGGTGGGTTCATCTCGGTGGCCGACAACCGGGTGTCGCTGCTGGCGCAGTTCGCCCGGATCGCTGCCGAAATTGACCTGAAGGCCGCCGAGCATGAGCTCGCGGCTGCCGAGAAGCGCCTCAACGCCGGCGAGATCGACGATGAGACGCGGCATCACTTCCTGCGGGCCCAGGCCCAGGTGAAGGCTGCTCGAATGGCGCAGGGCCACTAGCGTCGGGTTCGGCCAGTGGAGCTGTTGGGAATCGCGGAGTGGGTGGCGCTGGCCGTCATCATCCTGCTTTTGGTCCCGGTGCTCTTCCTGGCCACTCGGCGGCGCTGGCTGTCTCGCCAGGGTGGTGTCTTCGACTGCAGTCTGAGACTGTCTGCCACGACGCCCGGGACCGGATGGGTCCTGGGCGTCGCGCGCTATTCCGGTGACAATCTGGAGTGGTTCCGGGTGTTCTCACCGTCACTGCGGCCGCGGCTGATCTTCCCGCGGTCGATTTCACACGCGGGTGTTCAGCGTGATCCCGACCCGATCGAGGCAGTCGGGCTGAGCTATGAGCAGCGCATCGTCGCGATCGAACTCGACGACGGCACCAGCTGGGAACTGGCCATGTCGCTGGCCTCGCTGACCGGCCTGCTGAGCTGGCTGGAATCCTCCCCGCCCGGCTCGCGCTACCGCTGAGCGACTACTGTTCGGCGTCCCCATTGGACGCGGCGGGCATGGCCTCGTTGGCCGCGTCCTGCGGCTCTTCGTGCCCATCGGCGTCCGTGGACACCTCATCGGCTTCGGGCGCCTCATCGAGGGGCGACACCTCATCGCTCGACGGCACCGGCTCGGCCTGAGCGGCGAGCTTCTCACGCAGCCGCAGCGCCCTGGGATCGGGGGCGAGCCGATCCTTGCCTGGTACCCACAGCACCTCGGCGTGGGGCTGCCCGGCCACCCGAGCAAGAATGAACAGCAGATCGGACAGGCGGTTGAGGTAGGCCAGGGCCAGCAGGTTGACCCCGCCGGGTCGGCCGTCGGCCGCCGGCTGATTGCCGTACACGCTGGCCGCAGCCCAGCCCGTCCGCTCGGCGCGGCGGACGACCGTGCGAGCCACCTGCAGCCAGGCAGAAGCCGGCGTTCCTCCCGGCAGGATGAACGAGGGCAGGTCGGGCAGGTCCTCGGAGTACTGATCGCACCACGATTCCAGCCGGCTGACGTAGGGCTCGATCACGCGCAGAGCGTTGGTCTCGTCGGGGTGCAGCGGGTTCGACAGATCGGCGCCGCAGTCGAACAGCTCGTTCTGAATGTGGGTCAACACCGCCACGATGTCGGCGGGCATGCCGGGCTGGACGATCGCCACCCCGATCATCGCGTTGGCCTCGTCGACATGGCCGTAGGCCTGCACCCGCGGGTCGGTCTTGGCCGTCTCCGAGTTGTCGGACAGCCGCGTGGTGCCGGCGTCCCCGGTGCGGGTGTAGATGCGGGTGAGGTTGACCATGAAGCCAATCAACACGTTCTGCTCCGGTGGTGTCAAACGCATTGCATTGCGGGCGATATGGCAGCCTTGGGCGGGTGAAGAATGCACTGACTCTCGTCGTCGTTTCCCTGGGTGTCCTCGTCGCCGGGTGCTCGGCCAGCGCGCCTCAGCCCAGCGCGGTCAACACCGCCGGCGGCGCCACCTGCACCTACCTCGCCGATGGCCCCGCCTCGAAACCGGCTCAGCTGCCCCCGTCGACCGCAGTGCCCAACACCGGCACGGTGAAGTACGTGCTGACGCTGGACGGCAAGCCGGTGGAACTCACTTTGAACCGTGCCGCCGCCCCGTGTGCGGTGAACTCGTTCGTCTCGCTGGCGAACCAGGGGTTTTTCGACAACACGGCCTGCCACCGTCTCGGGGACGTGCCGGGGGGCTTCCAGATGCTGCAGTGCGGCGACCCGACCGGTACCGGTGCAGGCACTCCCGGCTACCGCTTCGCCGAGGAGTTGACCGGCAAGGAGACCTATCCGGCCGGCACGCTGGCGATGGCTCGGACGTCACAGCCGTCGAGTCAAGGCTCGCAGTTCTTCCTGGTTTTCGGTGACACCACGCTCCAGCCCGACTACACCGTCTTCGGGACGATCGACCCGGCCGGCGTGAAAGCGTTGGCCGCGCTGGCGGCACAGGGCACCGACAACTCCGAAGGCGCTGGCGTCGGCAAGCCGTT
>CAZLJN010000144.1:4510-6416 GCA_964559815.1 uncultured Propionibacteriaceae bacterium | reverse complement strand
GGACGGGACCACCGGACGTCGAACGCGGGACGGTCAGGGCTGTTCGCCGAGCATCGCCTCAGCCAGGGCGGTCACCGCCGGGAACGAGTGCCACAGCTGGTGGCCGAGCCCCTTCACGGTGATGGTCGGCCCGGGCACTCCTCGGGCGGCCAGATCGGCGTCGAGTTGGTCGTAGTCGGCCCGCCGGCACAGCGAACTGCGCTCGCCCCGAGCCAGCGCGCACCAGGCCAACTCCACCTGGTCGAGGCGGGCCGCCAGATCGGCGCCGGCCAGCACCGACGCGATCGCCAGCAGGTCGATGACGCCGTACTTCACCCGCGGCAGCCGGCGCTGCTCGCGGTGGGCCTCCATCACCCAGCGATGCCCGCGGTTGGTGCCCAGCGAGATCGGCAGCCGTGACCAGTCGGCCAGGTTGTGGGCCTGCAGCGAAGCGATGTTGCGCTGGGTGATGGCCACCGGCTCGATCAGATTCAGCCCCTCGATCGGACCCCACTCGGCCAGCACCGGCAAGGACGCCACCGACAGCGAACAGCCGGTGGAGTAGCCGAACACCTGCATGGTCTCGGTGTTGACCACGTCGGCGAACGCCGCAGAGGTGTAGGCCAGGTTCAACTCGGCCCACGAACCGATCTGGCCGCGCAGCATGTCGGCACGCACCGCCCGCGGGATCGGGTCGCCGTAGCGACTCATGCCGGGGATTTCGGTGAGCACCACCTGCAGGCCGCTGACCCCGGCCAGGTATTGGCACTTGGCCCGCTCCCAGGGGCCCAGCGGGGTGCCGAAACCGGGAAAGTAGACCAGCACTCCGGCCGGATCGGCTGGGGTGACGATCAGGGCGTCCAGCCTCGGCAACCCGGACGGCCGCAGCACCCGGGCCTCCACGGCCACGTCCGGACGGCGCCGCGCGAGCCGCAGGTCCAGCGGCAGGCTCACCTGTGACCGCAGCGCCGTACTCACGCCATCGATGCTAGCCCGCCCCCGATGGCGCAGTCGGCGGCGGCGCGAACCGGGGCGCCAACTGAGGAACAATGGCGGTATGAGCGTGGTCGTCTTCGACATGGATGGAACTCTCACCGACACCGAAGGTCTGTGGGACGTGGTGCGGCGCCGGCTGGCCGCCACCGACGGCGTGCCGTGGCCCGAGGGTGCCACCCAGGCGATGATGGGGATGTCCACCCAGGAGTGGTCGGCCTACCTGGTCGAGCAGGTCGGGCTGCCGGGCACCGCCGAGCAGGCCGCCCAACGCACCATCGACACGCTCGCCGAGTTGTACCGCCGCGAAGGCGTCCCGACCTTGCCGGGAGCGGAGGCGGCCGTCCGGCGGATGGCCGCCCGGTGGCGGCTCGGCCTGGCCAGTTCGTCCCCGCGAGTGCTGATCGACATCGCCATCGAACAGTTGGGCATCGGCGACGTGATCGAGCGGAGCCTGTCGACCGAGGAGATCGGCGGCGCCGGTAAGCCCGCCCCCGACGTCTACCTCGAAGTGTGTCGCCGCCTGGGCGCTCCCCCGGCTCGCAGCGTGGCCATTGAGGACGCGGCCAACGGCATCCGGTCGGCCCACGCGGCGGGCCTGGCCGTGGTGGCCATTCCGCCGCACTTCCACCCGCCGAGCGCAGAGGTATTGGCCCTGGCCAGCGTGGTGATCGATGGTCTCGATCAGCTCGACGTCGCGTTGATCGAGTCGCTGCTGGAGGCACGATGAGCGTCCTGGCCGGTCTGCTGCGCGGACCTCTGCTGGCCCTGGCCCGCAGCACCGGCGCGCGCAGCTTGGCGGTGCGGCTGCCGGCGACGGCGAAGGTGGTCAAGCGGTTCGTCCCGGGTGAGTCGGTGGCCGAATGCCTGGACGCGGTGCGCGGCTTGGCCGCCGACGGGTTGCGCGCCACCATCGACCACCTCGGCGAGGACA
>CAZLJN010000144.1:0-4500 GCA_964559815.1 uncultured Propionibacteriaceae bacterium | reverse complement strand
CGCCGCGATCCGCGACTCATACCTGACCTTGTTGACCGAGCTGAAGAAGGCCGGGCTGAGCGAGGTGGCCGAAGTGTCGGTGAAGCTCACCGCGCTCGGGCTCGATCTGCCCGACGGCCCCCGGATCGCGCTCACCAATGCCTGGGCGATCTGTGCGGCGGCCGACGCCGCCGGCACTACCGTGACCATCGACGCCGAGGACCACACTCACACCGACGCCACCTTGGGGATCCTGGCCGAGCTGCGCCGCGACTACCCGACCACGGCCGCAGTGGTGCAGGCCTACCTGCATCGCACGCTCGCCGACGTCACCGTCCTGGCCGGCACAGGCTCACGCGTCCGACTCTGCAAGGGCGCGTACGCCGAGCCGATCGAGGTGGCTCACCAGCGCAGCGAGGAAGTCTCGGCGTCCTACCTGGCCTGCGCGCGGGTGCTGATGAACGGCGACGGCACTCCGCTGCTGGCCACCCACGACCCCGAGTTGATCGCAACCATGCCCGAACTGGCCCGCGCCGCCGGACGCCGGCCCGGCGACTACGAGTTCCAGATGCTGTACGGCATCCGCTCCGACGAGCAGCGCCGGCTGGCCGCGTCCGGTGAGAGCGTGCGGGTGTACGTGCCCTACGGCACCGATTGGTGGGGCTACTTCATCCGCCGGCTGGCCGAGCGTCCGGCCAACCTGGCCTTCTTCGCCCGCGCCCTGTTCGGACGCTAGCGCCGCTCTCGCCAGGCGGTCACGGCAGCTTCGACGTCGACCAGGCCGATGGCGATGCGCGGGCCGTCCTGCGGGCGCAGGCAGCTGTCTTTGATGCGGGCGTTGAGGTCGGCGATCAGCGCGCGCACCTCGGCTTCGTCGCGGACGTCGGCGAGCGTCTCGGGCAGGCGCTCGACTTCGCGCCGCAATGCCAGCGGGGTGGGCAGGAGCGGTTCGAGGCTCTCTGCGGCCATCTTGGACTTCACCCACCAGTCCGGATCGTCGCTCAGCGCCAGCGGCTTGCCGGCGCCCGGCAGGTTGTCGAACGCACCGCGTTCCATGGCTTCGCGGATCTGCCGGTCGATCCAGGATTCGTAGACCACGCACCCATTGTGCGGCCTGATCCATCCGGAGCAACCTCGATTGCGTTGATAACGGTTCTCATTTATGTTTGACGGGTGATCGCCATCCGCCCCAGCAACCAACCGGTCCCCCTTGCCCAGACCGCCGAACTGGACGCAACCCTGGCCCAGCACCGGGAGTTCGTTCGCTCACACCTGCACCTTCGCCCCGACGACGTCGTCCTCATCAGCGCCCTGAGCTGCACCCAGCCCGACTGCCCACCGGTGGAAACCGTGGTCGTCGTCCTGGACGAGGGCCACCGCAAATGGACGTTCCCACTGCCACCCCACGAACTCACCACCGACCTGCTTCGCCACCATCTCCTCACCACACCAGAAGGACACCCCAGCCATGACTGATTCCCACGACCCTCGCGTTCCCGTCACCGTCCTGACCGGATTCCTGGGCTCAGGCAAGACCACCCTGCTCAATCGGATTCTGACCGAGGAGCACGGCCTGCGGATCGCCGTCATCGAGAACGAGTTCGGCGACGTCGGCGTCGATGACGCGCTCGTCCTCGACGCCCAAGAGGAGATCTTCGAGATGAACAACGGCTGCATCTGCTGCACCGTCCGTGGAGATCTGATTCGTATCCTGTCAGCGCTGATGCGTCAGAAGAACCGCTTCGACCGGATCGTCATCGAGACCACTGGCTTGGCCGATCCCGCCCCGGTGGCGCAGACCTTCTTCATGGACGACGAACTGGGCTCCCAACTACGCCTGGACGCCATCGTCACCGTGGTCGACGCCGCCCACATCACCGCCCACCTCGACGAAATCAAGCCCGAAGGCGTAGAGAACGAGGCCGTCGAGCAGATCGCCTTCGCCGACCGGATCGTGCTGAACAAGACCGACCTGGTCAGCCCTGACGAGCTTGTCGCAGTGATGGGCAGGGTCCGCCAGATCAACGCGGTCGCCCCGATCCTGCCGGCCCACCAGGCCGGGGTCACCTTGGCCGAGATCCTGGACGTGGGGGCCTTCGACCTTCAGCGCGTCCTCGATTTCGATCCCACCTTCCTGGCCGAAACCGAGCACTGCCACGACCTGTCGGTCACCTCGGTCGGCCTGGAGATCCCTGGCGAGGTGGACGTGGAGAAGCTCAACACCTGGCTGGGCGAGCTGTTGTCGACCAAGGGCGCCGACATCTTCCGCTCCAAAGGCATCCTCGCGCCCGCCGGGTCAGCCACTGAGTACGTGTTCCAGGGCGTCCACATGCTTTTCGACGGCGCCGAGGGCCGCGAGTGGGGCGAGCGCGACCGAGTCAATCGAATGGTGTTCATCGGCCGCAACCTCGACCGCGACCAGTTGGACGCCTCCTTCCGCGCCTGCGTGGTGAGCCAGTGAACACGGCAACCACCTCACCCCTCGCCAGTTCGGCGACCTGGAGCGCCCACCTCGACGACCAGCCGGTGGCGATCGCGGTCAGCGGGAGCCTCATTGCCGCACTGGGCGGCGACGGACAGCTCCTGATTCTCAGCGCTTCCGGCGCGGTCCTCGACCGCGTCACCGTGCCGGTGGCCGGCCTGGTGGCCGCATGGTCGCCGGACGGTCGACTGCTCGCCGTCGGCGGCCCCGCGGGCGCGGCCATCTGGACCGCCACCAACGGCCTGGTTCCCCTCCCTGGCCACGGGTGGTGCGCAGCCCTGGCCTGGTCCGAGGACGGACACCTCGCGGCGGCCGACGGTCGCAGCGCGAATGTCTTCGACACCACCGGCGCGACCGTCCCGGTGCTGTCCTGGCAGACACCACCGGCTGCGAGCACAGTGACCGGACTGACCTGGCTGCGCGATGGCCGAGAACTCGCCGTGGCGGCCTATGGCGGGGTGACCTGCTTCACCAAGACCCGACCGAAGCCCGCCCGCCGCTTCGACTACATCGGCTCCCTGCTCGACATCGCAGCCAGCAGCGACGGACGCTGGTTGGTGAGCGGCAACCAGGACGCCAGCGTGCACATCTGGCGCACCCGCGACGGCGACGAGCTGGAGATGTCGGGATTCCCCGGAAAGGTGTCGGCGGTGGAGTTCCACTCCGCCGGGCGCTGGCTGTACGCCGACGGCGGCGATCAACCCACCATCTGGGACTTCGCCGGAGCCGGGCCTCGCGGGCGCCAGCCGGCCATGCTGCAGCTGGGCGGCCTGATCGGCTCCACTCGGTACGCCTGGCACCCTCACGAGCCGCTGATCGCTGCCGCAGATTCCGTCGGTGAGGTGCACCTGTGGGAGGCCCCCTCTCTCACCGCGGGCGAGCTCAACACGCCGCAGGTCACCGTGGTCGCCGCCGGCGAGCCGGTGACGGCGCTGGCGTGGTTCAACGCCGACGCCCTGATCGTGGCCACCGCATCCGGTGAGGTCTGGTTCCTCGGCACATCCCACGGCTGACGTCCTGCCGTTTCGGCCGACACACCCCCGTAGTTGTCGCACCCTCGGCGTCCTGTTGCGAGCCACAAACGTCCCCTAATGTCAGTACATGAAGATCGACGACGTTATTCGCAACAAAGGCTCCGAAGTGGTCACCATCGTCGCCAGCGCGACCGTGGCCGAGCTCACCGAACTCCTCTCCCGCCGCAACATCGGCGCGGTCGTGGTCAGTGCCGACGGCATCAGCGTCGACGGCATCGTCAGCGAACGTGACGTGGTGCGACACCTGGCCACCGATGGTGCCGACGTGATGCGCCTCACCGTGGCCGACATCATGACCAGCCCCGTGGTGACCTGCGCCCGCGAGGACTCCCTCGGCGCCACCGCGCACACGATGACGTACTCCCGACTTCGGCATCTGCCGGTGGTCGAGGACGGCCGACTGGTTGCCATCGTTTCGCTGGGCGACGTGGTGAAGTACCGCATCGACCAGCTGACCGACGAGCGCAATCACCTCCTTGAATACCTCCACACCTGACCCCGAGGTGCCGGCCGCGGCGGCCCTGCGCGCCGCCGGGCTGGACTTCGCCGTTCAGCGGCACGGCCCGGTGCGTTCGCTGGCCGAGGCCGCGGCAGCCCGCGGCATCCGTCCGCGCGACATCGTCAAGACCTTGGTGGTGCGACGGGCCGAGGACGACTACCTGTTCGTCCTGCTGCCCGGCGATCGGGAGATCTCCTGGCCCAAGCTGCGCGCACTGTTGGGGGTGAGCAGGCTCTCTCTGCCGGACGCCGAAGCCGCGTTCGCCGCCACCGCCTACCGGCGCGGGACGATCACGCCGTTCGGTTCGAGCCACGCCTGGCCGGTGATCGCCGATGACACGATCAGCGGCGTGATCAGCCTCGGCTCGGGCGAACCCGGCGCGGCGATCAGCGTCGACGCGGAGGCGGCACTGGCCGCGCTCGGTGCTCGCCGCGCCGATATCAGCACAGCCTCCGACACCTAGGAAGTGTCAGCGGCGGCGGGCATGCTGGAGTCATGACAGCCCA
>CAZLJN010000143.1:0-6433 GCA_964559815.1 uncultured Propionibacteriaceae bacterium | reverse complement strand
AGCAGCGCACCGACTTCGACAAGCTGATCGTGGACGTGGAGACCAAGGCCTCCATGAAGCCCCGTGACGCGATGGCATCCGCTGGTAAGACCCTGGTCGAGCTGTTCGGCCTGGCTCGCGAGCTGAACGCCGACGCTGAAGGCATCGAGATCGGCCCGTCCCCGGTGGACGAGCAGCTCGCCGCCGACCTCGCCCTGCCGGTGGAGGACCTCAAGCTCACCCAGCGCAGCTACAACTGCCTGAAGCGCGAGGGCATCCACACCGTCAGCGAACTGGTTTCCCGCACCGAGCAGGACCTGCTCGACATCCGCAACTTCGGCTCCAAGTCGATTGAGGAAGTCAAGCTCCGCCTGCAGGAGATGGGCCTGTCGCTGAAGGACAGCTCCCCGCGGTTCGACCCGCTGGGCGCTCTGGCCACCTACGACAGTGACGTCGACTACGACGACACGTACTGATCAGGAGATAGACCACAATGCCTAAGCCGACTAAGGGCCCCCGTTTCGGCGGTAGCCCGGCCCACCAGCGGATCATCCTGGCCAACCTGGCCACGCAGTTGTTCCAGCATGGCAAGATCACGACCACCGAGGCCAAGGCCAAGCGGGTTCAGCCGCTGGCCGATCGTCTGATCAGCAAGGCCAAGCGGGGCGACCTGCACAACCGCCGTCTGGTGCTGCAGACCGTCAAGGACCCGGCCGTCGTTCGGATCCTGTTCAACGACATCGCCCCGGCCGTGGCCGAGCGCGAGGGTGGCTACACCCGGATCACCAAGATCGGGCCGCGCAAGGGCGACAACGCCCCCATGGCCGTGATCGAGGTCATCACCGAGTCTGTCGAGGAGTCCCGCAAGGCCAAGGCCAAGGGCGCCGGCAAGCCGGTGGCCAAGAAGGCCGAGCCGAAGGCTGCTGCCAAGAAGGCCCCGGCCAAGAAGGCCGAAGCCGAAGAGATAGTCGCTGAGGTCGTCGAGGAGACTCCTGCTGAGGTCGAAGAGACCCCGGCCGAGGCCGTCGAGGCCAAGGAAGACCAGGCCTGATCCGTTCGTTCTGACGCACACAACCGCCCGTCCCCATCATTGGGGGCGGGCGGTTGTGTTTTGAGTGCCTGCTCAGCGGCGCCAGCAGGTCTGCGCGCCCTGCCACGATTCGCGGGTCAGGGTGATCTTGGTGACGTTGCCACCGATCGTGTAGGTGCGGTCCGTCTGGCCGGAGGCGGACCACAGAAGTGAACCAGCGTTGTTGTACATCGCAATGCGGTATCTGTTGCTGGTGAAGAGGCCCCAGTTGCTCACCCACACGCGCAGATTGAAGTTGCCATGGGGAGCCCGGTAATAGAGCGTTGTGGTGGACGTTACCGTGTCACATCCGCTGTTGACCTCGCTGTAGGTGTTGGCGTGAGCGGCTGTTGGTGCAGCGGCAAGGAGCGCGGTTGCCGCAACAGCTGCGGCGACCGCCATGCGCATGGGCTTGGGAGTTCTCATTGCTTCGCCTTTCGTGTGTCTGCTTGGGGTAAGCAGAATCGAGAACGACGTTAGCTTTGTGAGGGGAGGAACTTTCGGAGGCTCTGTGGGCCGGTGGTGTCGCCGGATAGCTCCGAGCCAGCTCGGCGCAGAGGTGGGGCTGGGTGGGCTGGCCGTGTGATGTGCCTCGGTGAGGTTGGGGCGGCGGGCTAAGAACGACGTTCTTACCGTTGTGAAACGGCGTTTTTCGCGAGGCTGCGCGAGCTGCGACGTGGCACAGTTCTGGCTGTGATCCTCTACCGCTTTCTCACCGGCCCTGACAACGAGACCTTCAACCACAAGGTCACTCTGGCGATCAACAACGGCTGGGTGTTCGCCGGCCACGCGACCATGTCCTATGACCCCGAACGCGGACGGGTGGTCTGCGGCCAGCCGGTGGTCAAGGAAGTGGTCGGGGTCGACTACGTCGAAGGCGTGAACCCCGAGGACTACTGACATCAACGCCAGGCGGCCCAGGCAACTTCGGGGGAGTGAGTTGCCTGGGCCGCTGGGGTGGGGGAAGTCAGGGGGTTATGCGCAACCCCACGGGCGGGTGCCCTGCTTCTTGTAGAGCCGGTTGGCCACGGTGATCTGCTCGGCCTTCGTGGCCTTGTGCGGCTTGGAGGCGAAGTCGCGTCCGCCGTAGGCGCGCCAGGTACCCAGCGCGAACTGCAGGCCGCCGTAGTAGCCGTTGCCGGTGTTGATGTGCCAGCGACCGCCGGACTCGCACTTGGCGATCTTGTTCCACAGCTTCAGGTGCGCCAGGTTCAGGGGCTTGCCCTTGGTGCCGACCTCGAGCACGCCGGCCACCGGGGCGACCAGGACGGTCTCAGCGGTCAGGATCAGCTGGGTCTGAACGCCATTGACCGTGACCACGGTGTAGGTCCGCTCCGCGGAGCCGGGGAGGCCGGGCTGGAGCACCTTGGTCACGCCCCGTCGCAGGGTGGGGTTCTCCTGCTTGGCCATCGGCGCGTCGATTTCGGTCCGGGTGAGGGTGGACACCGTCACCCGCTTCACGGTGACCTTCAGGCCCTTGGTGACCTTCTGGGTCAGCGCGGGGGAAACCGTGTCGGTAGCGGCAAGAGTGATGCCGCGCAGCGCCAGCAGGTCGGCCACAGTCGCAGCCTTGGTCTTGGTCTTCTTCCGCTTCGCGGTGCCCACCTTCAAGGTGATCTTGTGAGGCTTGGCGACCGTCTGGATCACTCGCGCGGTGGGGGCCGCAGTGGTGGCCTCCGCGGTCGTGGTGGCGGTCGTCGGGGGAGACGGCGGGTCGGTAGGAGTCTGGGCCGCGGCATTGGCGGTGCCACTGGCCAGCAGCGTCAGGCTGAGCGCTGCAGTAGTGATGATTTTCTTCATGGCTCTCTCTGGGTACGAGTCGGTCATTTCAGGCAGCCGTCGAGGGGGAGACGGCCAGGGGGGACTATGGGTTAGGCGCAGGACCAGGGCCGGGTGCCGGCCTTCGCGTAGTAGCGGTTGGCGACAGTGATTTGCTGTTCACGGGTGGCCTGGTCGGGCCGAGCGGCGAAGTCGCGGCCACCATTGGCTCGCCACGACGGCAGATTGAACTGCAGGCCACCGTAGTAGCCGTTGCCGGTGTTGATGTGCCAGTTGCCACCGGACTCACACCGAGCGATCCGGTCCCACATCGCGGCCCGGGCCAGGTTGATGCCCACACCGTTCGCGCTGGTCTTGGTGCCGACCTCGACAGTGGCCGGCTCGGGCTGCACCACGAACAACTCGGTGACGACGGTCTTCTTGGTGACCTCGCCGTTCACCGTGGTGATCTGGTAGACCCGGTTGGCTTCACCGGGCTTGCCCTTGACGAGGGTGCGGGATTCGCCCGCCCACATCGTCGCGTTCTTCTTCTTCGTCACCGGCGGGTCAACCGACTCGGTGACGGTCTTGGTGGTGATCTCCACCCGATCGGCCTTGACTGCGGCACCCTCGGTGACGAAGTCGGCCAGCGCTGGGGAGACCTGATCGTCGGCATCGACGCTCACACCTTGTTCGGTGAGCAGGTCGGCGACGGTGTTGGCATTGGTGGTGAGCTTCTTGGGCTCGCCGCCGGCGACGGCCAAAGTGATCTGCTTCGGCGTGCTGACCGCGATGGCCAGGCCGGTGCGCGGCAACTCGGTCGAGGCCGGCACGGACAGCCACGCCTCGCTGAGTTCGGGGATGCTCTTGGTGCCGAGCAGGTCGGCCACGGTCGCAGCCGTGCTGATGAAGGCCTCTTGCTTGCCGTCCACGGTGAGAGTGACCGGCTTGGCATAGGTCACCGCAACGTTTGCGCCGTCCTCGACCTTGGTGTCGAGCGCGGGAGACACCAGGTCGTTGGGGCCGAGGACGATTCCGTTACCGGCGAGGACGTCGGCAACGGTCACTGCAAAGGTGCCGCCAGGAACTGCTTTTCCGTCGATCGTCAGCCGGACATCCTTGTGCAAGGCAGTCGCGGTGGTGGTGCCGCCAGCGGTGAGCGCGATGCCCAGTGCGACAGCAGTGATGACCTTCTTCAAAACGCAAAACCCTTGTTCGGCGGCGGTTTCCTGAGAACAGCCTGCCTGATCCTGAGAGATCGGTCAACTTCCTCTCAGGAAATGCGGCGTGTCGCCAGGCTGCTCGCCCGTCCCTGGACAGGCGACGAGGGCCCGCCCTCGGCGTCCGAACCCCGCTGTGAAACGAGCATTCGGCGCTGCGGACGAGCCCTCGACGAAGAGCGCGCAGGATTACTCAGAAGATGTCGGCAGCCTTGGCCTTGGCCAGACGCTCAGCAACGTCGGCCCAGTTGACCACGTTCCACCACGCCTTCACGTAGTCGGCCTTCACGTTCTTGTACTGCAGGTAGAAGGCGTGCTCCCACATGTCGAGCTGCAGCAAAGGCAGCTGACCCACCGGCAGGTTGTTCTGCTGGTCGTAGAGCTGGTTGATGTTCAGCCGCTTGCCGAAGGAGTCCCAGACCAGCATCGCCCAGCCGGAACCCTGCAGGGAGTTCGCCGCAGCCTCGAACTGGCCGGTGAATGCGCCGTAGGAGCCGAAGTACTCGTCGATCGCGGACGCGACATCGCCGGTCGGCTCGCCGCCGCCGTCGGGCGACATGTTCTTCCAGAAGATCGAGTGGTTGATGTGGCCGCCCATGTGGAAGGCCAGGTCCTTCTCCAGCTTCGGGATGGCGGCGAAGTCGCCCTTGTCGCGGGCTTCGGCCAGCTTGTCCAGAGCGGTGTTGGCGCCGGCCACGTAGGCGGCGTGGTGCTTGGAGTGATGCAGCTCCATGATCTCGCCGGAAATCGCCGGGGCCAGGGCGCCGTAGTCGTAGTCGAGATCGGGCAGGGTGTAGGCCATGTGAGGTCCCTTCACGTGAGTTCGGTGGCTATCACAAACCCCAACCGGGGGTCAGTGACCACTATTCCGCGCCAGGTGCAGCAATTGCGGGCTGGACAGCCTCGGCGCGTCGTCCGGTGCGGCGCAGCAGCCGCAGCAGGGGAGTGCCCAACGCGGCGATCAGCACCGCGTTGGTGAGCGCCCGGCCGACATTCCATCCCATCGAGGTGGCCAGGTTGTACCAGGCGAAGCGCTGGAGGTTCTGCCACGGGCCCAGAGCAGGGTCGAACGAGAGCTGGGTGCCATCACCGAGAGAGAACGGCCAGAACGAGAAGTCCATCAGCCAGCCGTAGATGAACGCCGAGACCATGCCGTACCCGGCCAGCAGGACGATCTCCGCCGCACCCCGAAGCCGCGGCAGCAGTCCGGCGAACAACCCCACGAAACCGGCGGCCAGCATCTGGTAGGGCAGCCAGGGGCCGGCGCCGGAGGTGATCAGCGCCGAAGTGAACAAGGTGAGGGCGCCGAGGATGAAGCCGAAGCCGGGGCCGTAGGCCCGTCCGGCCAGGATGATCACGAAGAACACCAGCTCGAACCCGGCCGTCCCCGCACCGAGCGGACGCAGGATCGTCCCGACGGCAGCAAGCACGCCGAGCATGGCCAACGTCTTGGCGTCCAGTTCTGCGGCGGACAACTCGGCCAGCACCACCGCGAGCACCACCACCAGGACGCCGGCGAAGACCAGCGGTGCCAGCTGGGCACTCACTACGGCGCCCGGAGCCAGCAGCAGCGGCCAGCAGAAGGCCAGCAGCCCGGCGACCGCCGCCACCGCGATGCTCGCCCGGGCTCGTAGGGCGGCGCTCATGCCAGCCCCGCGACCACGTCGGCGACGGTGAGTACCGCGGCCGGGGCGAACACCTTGGCCAGCTGCGGCGCGTAAGCCACCGAGGACGCCAGCAGCTCGGCCGTGGGGCCTTCGGCGATGAGTTCGCCAGCGGCCATCAGCATGGTGTGGTGCCCGATGGTGGCTGCGAACTCCACATCGTGGGTGCTCACCAGGACCGCCAGCCCGTCGGCGGCCAGCTCGGTGACCATCTGGGCCAACTCGGCCTTGGCGCGGTAGTCGAGGCCGCGGGTGGGCTCGTCCAACAGCAGGACGTCGGGGTTGGCGCTCAGTTGAATGGCCAGCACCAGCGCCAGCCGCTGCCCCTCCGACAGATCCCGCGGGTCACGGTCGGGCTCGACGATCACTCCCAGGCGGGCCAGCAGGGCCGCCGTGGTGCCGGCGGCGGCCTCGCTGTCACGATCAGAACGATCGCATTCGGCGCCGACCGACGACAGGTAGAGCAGGTCGGCTGCGGTCTGCGGCACCAGCGAGACCAACCGGCGCGCCTGCGCAGCCGACATCACCGAGGGATCCTTGCCGGCGACAGTGACCTCGCCGGAATGACTCAGTGCACCTTGCAGCGCCCACAGCAGCGAGGACTTGCCCGAGCCGTTGCGTCCCAGCAAGGTGGTGATCTCCCCGCGGCGCAGGGTCAGTTCCACCCCGTTGACCGCTGCCACCTCGCCGTAGCGGACGCCGACGCCGCGCGCGACCAGCACCGGCTGGAGCGGGTGATGCAC
>CAZLJN010000142.1:0-6455 GCA_964559815.1 uncultured Propionibacteriaceae bacterium | reverse complement strand
CGGAGGCCTGCTTCACGCCCGGCTGTTTACGGAAGGCGGACAAGGTGGTGACCGATCCCGCGCTGAAGGCAGCGCCCAACAGCGTCTGCTCGGTGGGACTCAGCGGCTCCTTCGGCGGCACGGGTGCGGCCTGAAGCTGCCAGTCGTAGGGCTTGGAGCCGGGGGCGTGCGTCAGTGGCTGCAGGGTCAACCAGCCTCGCTGGGCGAGGTCGATGAGCGTGGCCGACAGCTCCACCGGGTCGACGCGGCCGTCGATGGCGACCCCGGCCAGGCCGGGACGCACCCCGTCCGGCGGGTTGAAGCGGACGGCGACCGGTGGCAGTTGGCTGCGGCGTACGTGCTGACGTGCGGCGTGATGACCGGGTGCCGGCAGTAGCCCCGGGGTCAGTCCGACGAAGGTCTCGTCGCGCCGCAGGAATCGCACGGCGATCCCGGCGATGACGGCGGCCACGACGATGCCGCCGGCGATGATGACTGTCATGGCGCCCATCATGACCGATTGCGCGAAATTGGTTGTTATCAGCGGGCTGTGATCGGCGTCGGCGGGCCGGTGTTCGTTTTTCGTCGTTTCCGCCCCGGTGTACGGGCCTGAGAACCACGAAATTCGCGCAGCCCGGCCTCCGGCTCCCCGACAGGTGCGTTGATTACGACGAATTCCGCGCACTTGTGGGTGGGGCCACTAGCCTGAACGGTATGGCGCTGAGCGTCTTCGATCTGTTCCGGGTAGGCATCGGACCTTCCTCCTCCCACACCGTCGGGCCAATGAAGGCCGCCGGACGGTTCACCGCTGCGCTCGCCGAGACCGGGCAGCTCGACAAAGTGGCCTCGGTCAAGGCCGAATTGTTCGGCTCACTAGGGGCGACAGGCCACGGGCATGGCAGCGTGGACGCGGTGGTCCTCGGCCTGGCCGGCAACGACCCCGAGTTGGTCGACCCGCCCTCGGTGCGTCCGATGGTGGCCGGGGTGCGCACCGCGAAGAAATTGATGCTGGCAGGCGGCCACGAGATCACCTTCGATCCCGACACGGACGTGGTGCTGCACCGCCGCCGGACGTTGCCGGTGCACTCCAACGGGATGATCTTCACCGCCTGGGACGCCGACGGCGCCGAACTCGACGCCCGTACGTACTACTCGGTCGGCGGCGGCTTCGTTCTGGACGAGTCGCAGACCGGCCCGGATCGGATCGTCCCGGACGCCACCGAAGTGCCCTACCCCTTCGCCACCGGTGCCGAACTCCTCGCGCACTGCGAAGCCACCGGCTTCTCGGTGGCCCGGCTGATGCGGGAGAACGAGCGGGTCTGGCGTACCGACGCCGAGATCGACGCAGGGCTGCTGCACATCTGGGAAGTGATGGCCGACTGCATCCATCACGGGCTCGACACCGAAGGCGTGCTGCCCGGCGGGCTGAAGGTGCATCGCCGGGCGCCCGAGCTGCTGCATCGGCTGCAGGTGGAGACCGACACCACCGATCCGCTGCGCGGCATGGACTGGATCACCCTCTACGCGCTGGCGGTCAACGAGGAGAACGCGTCGGGCGGCCGAGTGGTCACCGCGCCCACTAACGGGGCGGCCGGGGTGGTGCCCGCGGTGTTGATGTATTACCGCCGGTTCATGCACGGCTCGGACAACGCCGGAATCATCCGCTTCCTGCTCACCGCGGGCGCGATCGGCGTGGTGATCAAGGAGTTGGCGTCGATCAGCGGAGCCGAGGTGGGCTGCCAAGGCGAGATCGGGGCCGCCTGCTCGATGGCTGCTGCCGGGATGGCCGCGGTTCTGGGTGGAACCCCTGGTCAGGTGGAGAATGCCGCCGAGATCGGGATGGAGCACAACCTCGGCCTCACCTGCGATCCGGTGGGTGGGCTGGTGCAGATCCCGTGCATCGAACGCAACGCCATCGCCGCGGTGAAGGCGGTCACCGCCGCCCGGACGGCACTGCGCGGTGACGGCCACCACATCGTCAGCCTCGACTCGGTGCTGAAGACGATGCGCCAGACCGGCGCCGACATGAGCGTGAAGTACAAGGAGACCGCGCGCGGTGGCCTCGCCGTCAACGTGATCGAGTGCTGAGGGGCCCGTCCGCGGGAGCCCACGACTGTTGACCTAGACTGAAACGTCGCTAAACGAAGGATGCAACGATGCCGATTCTGGACGCTTACGCCCCCGACCCCGCCCGCTACGACGGACGCATGCCCTACCGCCGGGTGGGCCGCACCGGTCTGAAGCTGCCGGCGGTCTCCCTCGGCTTGTGGCACAACTTCGGCGACGACGTGCCGTTCGCCACCCAGCGCGCGACGTTGCGCCGGGCGTTCGAACTCGGCGTCACCCACTTCGACCTGGCCAACAACTACGGCCCGCCCTACGGCGCGGCCGAGACCAATTTCGGCCGCCACTTCCGCGAGGACTTCAAGGGCCACCGCGACGAGCTGATCATCTCCAGCAAGGCCGGCTGGGACATGTGGCCCGGTCCCTACGGCGACCTCGGCAGCCGCAAGTACCTGCTGGCCTCCCTCGACCAGTCGCTGGCCCGGATGGGGCTCGACTACGTCGACATCTTCTACCACCACCACTTCGATGCGACCACGCCCATGGAAGAGACCATGGCCGCCCTCGATACCGCGGTGCGACAAGGCAAAGCGCTGTACGTGGGGATCTCGTCCTACTCCGGTGAACGCACCCGCCAGGCGATGGCGATCGCCAAGGAGCTGGGCACGCCGCTGGTGATCCACCAGCCGTCCTACTCGATGCTGAACCGTTGGATCGAAGAAGACCTGCTGGACGTGCTGGACGAGGTCGGCATGGGGTGCATCGCCTTCTCGCCGCTGGCTCAGGGCATGCTCACCAACAAGTACCTCGGCGGGGTCCCCGACGACTCCCGCGCGGCCCAGGGCAAGTCGCTGTCGCCGGAACTGCTCACCGAACAGAACCTCACCCACATTCGGGCGCTGAACGACCTGGCCGCCGGACGTGGGCAGACGTTGGCTCAGCTGGCCATCGCCTGGGCGCTGCGGGACGAGCGGGTCACGTCCGCCCTGATCGGGGCGTCGAGCGTGAAGCAGCTCGAAGACAGCCTCGGCGCGGTGAACAACCTGTCGTTCAGTGCCGAGGAGTTGGCCGCGATCGATCAATACGCCACTGACGGCGGCATCAACCTGTGGAAGGCGCCGAGCACCGGCTAGGCGGTGTGGCGCGAGGCCGCCGCCTAGTAGCCGATGCTCCAATCGGAGACCAGGCCGCGAACGTAGGCGGCCTGGCCCAGGTGGGCGACGGCGTCGTCGATGATGCTGACCAGCCGGACGCCGCGGGTGACCGGCGGATCCCAGCGCGTGTCGATCACGTCATCCCACTCCGGCGAGGTCGCGAGGTAGTCGACGAGTTCGGCTACGGCGGCGTCCAGATAGGCGGCCAGCACGGACGGATCATTCACTCGAAGCGCGGCGACATCAGCCACGGAATCGCCGAAGCCGATCTCGTTCGGTCCGCGGTCTATCCCCAGACGTTGCGCCCAACCGTCACGACTCCACACCTGGTCGCGCTCACTGAGTGCGGCCAGCTGGGCGTCGAGTTGGCGGGCGGCATGCCAGACCAGCCAGGCGATCGAGTTGCCCCGTCCGTCCGGCTGGGCGTGCAGGGCCTGCGAGTCGATCCCGGTCAGGGCCTGCTGGGCCGCGCTCGGGATCCGGCCGGCAGCTTCGATCAGAACCTCCGAAGCATCCATGGCGCCATTGTGCCAAGCCCGCCGCCACGACGGCGGAATCAACCTGTGGGTCAAGCCGCACGGAGTGAACCGTGGGGCCGGCCCCAGGTCGGTGACGGCAGCGACCGCGGCGGGCGTCGCCCGTCGTCAGGCCAACTGGTAGGAGATCAGCGGCATCGACTCGCCCTGAGAGCCGGTGGTGAGGATCAACCCGACGTTGTCGGCGTAGTGGTATTGCACCTTGTAGACCATCGGAATCGGGGTGCCGTTCATGCTCATCTTCATGTCACCCTCCAGGCTCAGCACGCCGGGGTAGGTGGTGCCGCTCACCGCGAGCGTGGCCCCGACCGCGAGCACGGTCATGGTCAGGACGGTGTCGATGCCGTTGGCCTGGTAGCTGATGTCCCAGGTGTCGCCCGCGGCCAGACCGTCGGCGACCAGAACCTGCCAGTTGTCGGCCTGGAAGCTGTCGGTGAGGAACTTCGCACCGTCGGGACGGATCCGCTGCGGCTGCGGTGCGGTGGTGTTGACCATGGTGAAAGTGGTGCCGTCGGTGGCGGTCACCGAGTTGGTGAAGGTGCTGCCGTCAGCGTTCTGATAGGTCCAGGTGTTGCCCACAGCCAGCGGGTAGTACGTCATCGAGATCCCCTTCGTTCGCTCCCGGACACGATCCCGCGTCCATGTCGACCGCGATGCTAGGGCGCGGCTCGGAGGCGAGCCGGGGCGATCATCGATCCTTTAGCGTTCCTGCCGTTGCCGTGCGGGTCAGCCGAGATGGCGCAGCAGCGCCAACACCAGATCGCGGGCGTAGGGGGCGGCGACCTGCTGCAGGAACGCGTTGAAATCGACGGCCGCGTCGTGATCGGCCCGGTCGGAGACCGTGCGGGCCAGGGCGAAAGGAACTCCGGCCGTCCGGCACACCTGGGCGACGGCGGCACCTTCCATTTCGACGGCCAAGGCATCGGGCAGTCCCGACTGCAAGGCTTCGGAGGTCTCCAGAGAGCCGACGAACCGGTCACCAGAGATCACCAGACCGCGGCGCGCCTGTCCGGCCGGGAGACCGAGGGTGGCCAGGTCGGGCCGGTGCTCTGCGCAGACGGTTTCGGCGGCGGCGCTGAGCAGCTCGGTCAGGGCCGGATCGGTGGGGATGCGGCTTTCGCCGACGCCCGGCAGCACCCACTGCGGCCACAGCGGACGGGCGTCGAAGTCGTGTTGCAGCAGCTCGGTGGCGACCACCACATCACCCGGCGCGGACGGACCCAGGCCGCCGGCGGTGCCCACCATCACCATGGTGTCGGCCATCGTCGCCAGCAGCGCGGACGTGGCCGCGGCAGCCACTTTGCCGACACCGGAGCGGGCCAGGACGACCTGATGGCCGCCGAGGACGCCGTGATGGAACTGCTGCCCGGCGAGGGTCTGCACGGTGAGCGGGCCTTCGGCCTGCGCCGCGGCGACGATGGCGGCCAGCTCTTGCTCCATTGCGGCGACGATCCCGATCATGTGCCTTCTCCCGTCCTTCACTCGGCAGTCGAAGACCGGGGCAAGAGGGACGGTTCCTGATGCGCCGGCTCGCGCTGCCTGCGAACTGGATTATCGCAGGCCCCTCCGGCGAATGAGCGGGCGCCGGGGGCTCATCGCCTAGGAGCAGGGCGCCGTAAGCGGGGACAGCCCGTAACGCTCCTCCTTGTAGAACGTCTTGTTCCCGGCCGGAGTGACGATGGTGTCGGGACCGCTGGCAATGATCCTGCCGCCGGACTCGTCCGCGGTCACCACATAGGTTCCATTGCCGAACACGGTGAAGCCTTCGGGGTTGCCGGAGTAGGTGAACGTGCCTTTCTTGGCTGAGGACGGGACGAACTTCACGGTGACACCGCTCCCGCTCAGCGTGAACGGTTTGGTCAGGTCGCACACCGTGCCCTTGCCGTGAACGAAGTGGCCACCTCCGTCGATGGAGTAGGAAATAGCGCACTTGGGCACCAACTGTTCAGCGGCTCGAACTTGATCCTTGATCACTGTGGCCAAGGTCTCTTTGACGTAGCTCACCGCCGGCCCGGTGATGAAGCCCAACCAGGGCGCGGACTTCGCGAGTCCACCGGCGGTGTCAGCGAACAAGCCGGCGAAGGTCGCGATCGCGTTGACGGTGATCTCGTCGTGGATGTCGTCCAACTGGCGCAGCAACGCTTCCTTGGCGCCGGGGTTCTCCTGGTAGTGCTTCACCGTGAGCGGGTTAGTGGGTCGCGCCGCGCAATCGCGGGCCGCGTTGACCCGGGTGAGGGCGTCGGCGATGAGGTCGTTTGAGTCGATGGCGTCCCACACCTTCTTGCCCGCCTTGAACGCCTCCCACGAGGTTCCGGCATGGGTCTTGTCGAGCTCGACGGTCGCAATGGCTTCGTCGATCCCGGCCTCGGTGGCCTGCGAGATCAGGGCGTCCACCAAGACCTGGATGGTGCCCGATTCGCCTTCGTCGGCCGGCAGAGCGGGCCTGACGGCGGGGGCGACCAGCGCCGCGACAGCGCCGTCTCGCTGAGCCTGGTCCGGGGCGGAGGCGGGGAGCCCCGCCAACACCTGCGCGCGGAGATCGGCGGGCAGGTCGCTGGCCTTGATGGCGTAGCTGAAGGAGAAGCGCAGGCTGGTGGCCGAGAGTGCGCCGACGGGTGTGGACGGTGTGCCGACGACACCGTCTCCCCTGGCGAAGAGGTGAATGGCTGTGACCCCGGTGGCGCCGTTGGCGAACGTGTGGCGAATGATGAAGGAGTGCCCG
>CAZLJN010000141.1:0-6474 GCA_964559815.1 uncultured Propionibacteriaceae bacterium | reverse complement strand
GTGGACGACGGCGTGCTCGACCTGTCCAGCCGGGCCGACGTCGGGCCGGTGCAGGCTGCGCTGGCCGATCACCAGGTTGTGCTGTGAGCCCCGTGCCTGCCATGAATACGGTGGCCTGGCGGGTGCCGGGCCGACTGGAAGTCTTCGGAACCCACACCGACTACGCCGGCGGAGATGTGCTGGTGTGCGCGATCGATCGCGGCATCACCGTCGAGGCCCGCGAGGCGGCTGGTGTGGAGCCGATCATCACCGCTGGTTCGGATGCCGATGCGACCGAGGTGGTCGTCCGGCCGGGACAGCAGGCGTCCTATCCGCCGGGTCATTGGGGTCGCTATCTGCAGACGGCGGTCGACCGGCTGAGTGCGAACTTCGGCCCGCTGTGTCCGGCCGAGTTGCGGTTCACCAGCGAACTCCCGCTGGCCAGCGGAATGAGCAGCTCATCGGCGCTGATCGTGGCCGCCGCCCTGGCCCTGGCCGACCTCAACGGCTTCAGCGATTCGCCGGCCTGGCGCCGGGCGGCCCCCGACCGCCTGCAGCTGGCCGGCTACCTGGCCTGTGTCGAGAACGGCAAGAGCTGGGGTGAGCTCGCCGGCGCCTTGGGGGTGGGCACCCTGGGCGGCTCGGAGGACCACACCGCGATGCTGTGCGGCCTGCCCGATCAGCTGTCGCAGTACCGCTTCGACCCGCTGAGCCTGGTGCGCACGGTGGCGTTCCCGTCCGATTGGACGTTCGTGGTGGCGGTCAGCGGTGTGCGGGCGGAGAAGACGGCGGCCGCGTTGGCCGACTACAACCAGGCCTCGCTGGCCATGGCCGAGGTGCTGCACCGCTGGCAGCAGGCCACCGGCGGAGGGGAAGCCAGCGTGGCTGCCGCGCTGCGCGCCGACCCCGAGCGGCTGCGGGCACTGGTCGCCGACTCCCCTGCATTGACCCGGCGCCTGGCGCACTTCGAACTGGAGTCCACCGAGCTGGTTCCGGCAGCGGCCCAGGGGTTCGCCGACGCCGACCGGACGGCCGTCGCCGAGGCGGCGGCCCGGTCGCATCGGGCCGCGTCCGATCTGCTGGGCAATCAGGTGCCGGCAACCGATGCGCTGGCCGACCTGGCGCAGGCGATGGGCGCCCCGGCGGCCTCGTTCGGCGCCGGCTTCGGGGGCAGTGTGTGGGCGCTGACCACGACGGGTGAGGCCGACGCCTTCGCCGCGGAATGGGTGGCCGGCTACCAGGCGCGCTTCCCGGAGTTCACCGAGGCGTCGGTGTTGGTGACCCGTCCCGGGCCGGCGGCTATGCGGCTGCGCTGAATCGGTCGCGCGGAGGCCCGCCAGGCTTACGCGCCGGCCAGCACCACCTCGACGCCGTGGCTGCGCAGGGTGGCGACAGCCTCAGCGTCGGCGGAGGTGTCGGTGATCACCAGCGATACCGCGTCCAGCCCGCAGATGCGGGCGAAGGCGTGCTCGTTCAGCTTCGACGCATCAGCCAGCACCACCACTCGACGTGACGCGGCGAGCATGGCCGCATCCATCGCGGCTTCCTCTTCGGAATCGGTGTAGATGCCGCCGGCGGCAAGGTCGACGGCGTTGGCGCCGAGGAAGACGGTGTCGAGCTGGATGGTCGGCAGGATCGCCTGCGCCAGGCGTCCGACCAGGGCGAATGAGCGGGTGCGGGCCACGCCACCGGTGACCACCACCCGCGCCTGCGGACGGACGGTGAGGCTGTTGGCGATGTTGACCGCATTGGTGACGATGGTCAGCGATTCGGGCGCGAACGAGCGGTCGCCGGCGATGCGGACCCCGACCTCATGCGCGGCGGCGGTGGTGGTGGTGCCGGCGTTGAAGCCGATCACGTCGCCGGGGTTCACCAGCGAGGCGGCGTACAGCGCGATGGCCTGCTTGGCCGCCGACTGGCGACCGCTGCGGAAACGCAGCGGCATCTCGCCGGAGCTCGGATTGGCCAGGGCGCCACCGCGGGTGCGGACGATCAGTTGCTGGTCGGCCAGGTCGTCGAGGTCGCGGCGGGCCGTCGCCGGGGAGATGCCCAACTCGCTGACGAGTTCTTCCAGCCGCACCGAGCCGCGTTCGATGACCAGTTCGACCAGGCGGGCCAGACGTTCTTCGCGGTTCATCGTTCGCCCCCTCGGTGCGCGGATCGCAGGTGCGACAAGCGTAGCTGTGAGGCTGGCGATAGTGGAATGTTGAGTGTCCAAATCGTCACTATCGCTCAAGGTAAGTTCGCTGGCGGTGAGCCACCCCCATCGCCGCCGAGTTGTCGTGCTTTTGGGGCAGTTCGCGCGGGGTCATACGCGTGAGCGCCGAGTTGTCGGGGTTATCAGCGCCGATGCGATGCCCATAAGCCCGGTAACTCGGCGATGAGTTCCGCCACGGGCGGTGATGCCCTTGGTAACCCTGATAACTCGGCGCTCAGAGGCCGGGTGAACACCTACCCTGGAGGGCATGGCGATCAGCTACCTGCCCGAAGACCTCTCCCGCGACGACGTGAATCGCCTCCCGGGGCTGACCGTGCTCCAGTTCGGCACCGATTGGTGCGGGTACTGCCAGGCCGCCGAGCCGGCCATCAGGCAGGTGCTCGCCGGGTTGGACGTCACCCGCCACGTCCTGATCGAGGACGGCAAGGGACGTCCATTGGGCCGGTCGTTTCGCGTGAAACTGTGGCCGACGGTGATCTTTCTGGTTGACGGTGTGGAAGTGGCTCGAACGATCCGGCCGTGGACGACCGACGACTTCGACGAGGCGCTCGGCGCGGTCCGCACCACCCTCCGCGGCTAGGACGTCAGGCCGACATAGATCAGGAACGCCACCAGGCTGGCCACGGTGTAGAGGCTGAGCACGTTGTTGGCGTAGGCCTGGTCGTCGCGACGTTCGGCAGGCATGAAGATCGGCACGATGTAGGGCGGCGGTAGCACCAGCAGCGTGAACAGGGCGGTGGCGTAGATCGGTGCCAGCCCCAGCAACCCGGTGAACACCCACGCGCCCAGCGCGAGCGCCAGCGGGATCACGATCGCCAGCCGGGTAGCGACCAGCGGAAGCGCGGCGCGCACGCCGGCGGCGTCCAATCGGGTGCCGTAGCCGACGATGATCAACACCATCGGCACGATCACTGCAGCCAGGTACTTCAAGGTGGCGGTGACCGCCGCCCCGACCGGGCCAGCGGTGACCACCGGCGCCAGGCCGCTGAGGTTCAGCAACAGACCCAGCAGGATCGCGATGATCACCGGCGAGGTGACCAGTTCGCGCGCCGTCCGTCGCCAGTCGGAGCGCTGATGCCCGACCGCCCGCAACAAGCTGACGAACACGAACCAGATGAACACCTCATGACCCAGAGCCAGCACCCCGAGCGCTGGGAGTTGGTCGGTGCCGTAGACCGCAGCGAAAATGGCGAACCCGATCATGCCGAGCTCGAAACCGGTGAACAGCAACGGCGTGTACGCCGAGCCGTGGGTCAGCCGCCCGAACACCCAGCCGACGCCGAGCAACGCCACGCAGATGGCGAAGACGATCACGATCACCCAGCCGTGCTCAGCAGCGAACCGGGTGGTCAAGAAGGTGCTGAACAGCAGCGCCGGCAAAGCGACCGAGACGATCAGCTTCTTCAATCCCGCCACTGTGGCGTCGTCGAGCACGGCGAAGCGACGCAGCACCATGCCCAGCAGCACCAGCAGGACGACCGGCAGCACGCTGCCGACGACCCCGGACACATCGGGCATGACGACCACCTTCCCGCCGCCAGGCCGGCGGCGGCAGCAGCCTAGTCAGCCGAGGGTGGGGTGACCCATCTGAGAGAGCAGCCACCGGGGCCCGCAGATGAGCGGCAGATGAGAAAAGCGCCCACGCCGTCGCTGTGGACGGACGCGACCGCCAGACTGTAGGTCATGCAGGAGCCGGGCTTGTCGACAGGGCTGACCGTTCGGGTACGCCTGCTTTTCACCATGCTGGCCTTGACCACCTCGGTTCTGCTTGCGGCGGGGGCGACGGGCTTCCTGCTCGAACGGCTGAGCATTGAACGCACAGCGGTGGTCGAACTCGACCGTGAGGCGTCCGGCTTCATCGAGTTGGCCCGCACGATGACCGATCCGCGAACCGGGCAGCCGATCAGTTCCACGTCCATGCTGCTGCGGGTGGCGATCGAGCAACGAGTGCTCGGCCCCGACGATGGCGTGCTCGGAATAGTGAACGGCGGCATCGAGTGGGTGGCGCCCGATGTGGCGACGCTGCGGTTGGAGGACGATCCGGCGTTGGTGGCCGTGGTGTTGGCCGCCGCCAACGCGTCCACCACTACTCAGGGTCGCTACCGTGACGGCACCCACGACCTGGCCTACCTGGTGATCCCGGTCCGCGGCCAGACGGCCGCCAACTCGGGCGCATTGGTGCGGGCGATCGATCTGGTGCCGAAGTTCCAGGCCTTGGAGTCGACCTACCGGCTGTACGCCGCGGCGGCCATCGTGATCGGCGTGGTAGCTGGTGGCGTGGCCTGGGCGATCATGGGACGACTCCTGGCACCCATCGCCCGCTTGCGTGAGACCGCAGAGTCGATCAGTCCCGACGACCTCTCGCGACGCCTGGAGGTTTCCGGGCACGACGATCTCTCCGCCCTCACCGTGACCATCAACCGCATGCTCGACCGCATCGAAGGCCTGGTCGATGGTCAGCGCCAGCTCGCCGACGACGTCGGTCATGAGTTGCGAACGCCGCTGACGATTCTGCGGGGACACCTGGAATTGCTCGATCCCGCAGATGTGGCGCAGGTGCGGCAGACCCGGTCGCTGGCGCTGGAGGAGATCGACCGGATGAGCCGGTTGATCGAAGACCTGTTGCTGCTCGCCAGCACCGAACGGGCCGACTTCGTAGTGCCGACGGTCTGCGATCTGGCCGAACTCACCGACGAGACCTTTGCGCTGATCTGCCGCATCGATGAACGGCCGTGGCGGCTGGTCGAACTCGCCGAGGCTGAGCTGGTGGTCGATCCGCAGCGGTTGCGCCAAGCCTGGCTGCAATTGGTGGACAACGCCGTCAAATACTCGCCGCCCGGATCGCCGATCGCCATCGGCAGCCGCATCGACGGTGGGGAGGCCTGGCTGTGGGTCGCCGACCATGGGCCAGGGATCCCCGCCGACGAGCGAGCGCGCATCCTGGAGCGTGAGGTGCGCGGCGCCAATGCGCTGAGTTCAGGTCGGATCGGTCAGGGTCTGGGTCTGTCGATCGTGATCAAGATCGTCGGTTCCCATCACGGTCGACTCGACATCGCCGCCGGTGCCGACGGTGGCTCGATCATCAGCCTGGTGCTCCCCGTCCCCGACCACGAAGGAGGCCTGCATGACGCAGATTCTGATCGTTGAGGACGAGCCGCGGATCGCGGCCTTCGTGGCCGCCGGTCTGAAAGCGGCCGGGTACGCCAGCCACATCGAACGCACCGGCAGCCCGGTGGCTGAGTTGGTCGCGGGTGGGGATTTCGACTTGGTGATCCTGGATGTGGGGCTACCCGACATCGACGGCTTCGAGGTGCTCCGACAGGTGCGTCGCCGGGACCCGGGGATTCCAGTGATCATGCTGACCGCGCGTTCGGCGGTGCGTGACCGAGTGGCCGGGCTCGAGGCCGGCGCCGACGACTATGTGCCCAAGCCGTTCAGTTTCGATGAACTGCTTGCCCGGGTCCGGTCGCGACTGCGGGCCAGCGTCCAGGAGACCAGTCTGTTGCTGCGTCACGGGGGGATCGAATTGGACGTCCGGACCCGGCGAGTCCGGGTGGATGACAAGGAGATCGACCTTTCGGCGCGAGAGTTCGCGCTGGCGGAGGTGTTCCTGCGGCATCCTGATCAGGTCCTTAGCCGTGAGCAACTCCTCAGCGCCGCCTGGGGTTATGACTTCGATCCTGGATCGAATGTGGTCGACGTGTATGTGCGTTACCTGCGCAAGAAGCTCGGCGCTGACGCGATTCAGACCGTGCGCGGCATGGGGTATCGACTCGCCTGAGCCGGCGTCAGGGATGCTTGGGACCGGGGTTCGACACCGGCTGACCTTGTTGGTGCTTGCCTTGGCCCGAGCCCGTGCCCGAGCCGCTTTGCTGCCCCGAGCCAGTGGGCTGGTGGCTGGGTGAGGTCGTGGCGCGCGATGGGTTCGGCGCCGATGAAGCACCGGTCCCGCTCGTGGGTGTGGCGGTGGGCGTGTTCGAAGTGAGGCTGGGCGTGTCCACGACGGTGGGCAGGACGATGCCGTCGCGTGGTTCGGGGAGCGGCTCGGCAAAGGACCCCGACGACGCTGCGAGAAGGGCAGCCGCCGTGAGGCCGACGACCGCGATGGTCGGTGCGACGACGACGGATTTCTTCACTGATCCTCCTCGGCTTCCGGTCTCAGCATCCCACTGCGGAGGGGATGCTGGGACCGGAATGGCCCACAGTCAGCGGCCCGCGCGCTTGCCCGCACCGGTCGGGGTGCCGGTCGGGGTGCCCGCGCAGTCGGTGCACGATCC
>CAZLJN010000140.1:0-6507 GCA_964559815.1 uncultured Propionibacteriaceae bacterium | reverse complement strand
GACGAACAACCCGGCCACACTGGCACGAAGTTGCCGCTCCCACCACTCGAGCAGGTGGCTCTTGCCGAAGAAGGTCGCCGTCAGCCGACCATTGCCGTCGGTGAGGACCGCCTCCAGCCGTCCGGGGCCGGGCCGTCCGCCGGGACGGGAGCGGGGCTCATGCCGGTCGATGCGGGCCACCTTGGCCGTCACCGCCACCAGCTCACCGGGCTGCAAGGAGGCAAGATCGGTCAGTTCGGTTCCCGAGAGGTAGTGCCGGGGCACATGGCGCAGCAGGTCGCCGACCGAACTGATCCGCAGCGCGGCGAACTCCTTGGCGGTGCGTTCACCCAGCACGGGCCCCAAAGAGCCGCTCAGCAGGGCATACGCCTTGGTCTGCCAGCCTCCGATCCCGGTCTCCACGGTTGTTCAGCCTAGGCGCTGACACCCACATTCCGGGCGCTCACGGGGGCGTGGCGCCACCGGGGCAAAGCAAAAGGACCCGCGCCGGGCGGGTCCTTTTGATGAATCGGGTCAGCGAGTGACGCGACCGGCCTTCAGGCAGGACGTGCACACGTTCAGACGCTTCGGGGTGCCATTGACCACCGCACGAACCCGCTGAATGTTCGGGTTCCAGCGCCGGTTGGTCTTCTTCTTCGACCAGGGCACGTTGTGACCGAAACCCGGGCCCTTGGCGCAGATATCACACACAGCAGCCACTGGAGTACTCCTCGTTTGTCGTCCAAGACCGCGCATCACTTCTCGACGCGCGCGAAACTTTCCCCCACAACGGGGACCTGCCCACGATACCTGAACAATCCGGCCGGATGCGAATCGGCCCGACTAGGACGACACCACGACCGGCAGGATCATCGGACGACGCCGGAAGTTGTTGTTCACCCAGCGACCGATCGTCCGCCGCACCAGCTGCTGCAGCTGGAAGGTGTCCTCCACGCCGTCCTCCAGCGCCTTCTCCAGCACCGCCACCAGTTCGGGGCGCAGCGGGTCGAAGACCGCATCATCGTCGGCGAAGCCACGCGCATGAATATCCGGCCCGCTGACCAGCTTGCGGGAGCGGAAGCTGACCACGGTCACCACCGATACGAAGCCTTCCTCACCGAGGATCTTGCGATCGGTCAGCTCGGTGTCGGACACCTCTCCCTCGGTGAGCCCGTCGACGAAGATGTAGTCACATTGCAGTTGGCCGACCACCCGCGCCTGGCCGCGAGCCAGGTCGATCACCGCACCGTCCTCCACCGGGAAAACGTGGGACTCGGGAACCCCGGTAGCCACGGCGAGCTTGGCGTTGGCGATCAGATGCCGCACCTCACCATGGACGGGCAGCACATTGCGCGGCGTCAGCAGGTTGTAGCAGTACAGCAGTTCGCCGGCGCTGGCATGCCCGGAGACGTGCACCATGGCATTGCCCTTGTGCACCACGCTCACCCCGTTGCGGCTGAGCCCGTTGATCACCCGGTAGACCGAGTTCTCGTTGCCCGGAATCAGCGAGGACGCCAGCAGCACCACGTCGCCGGCACCGGCGGTGATCACCGGGTGCTCATGGTTGGAGATCCGCGACAACGCACTCAGCGGCTCACCTTGGGAGCCGGTGGAGATGATCACCACCTGATCGTCGGGATAGTCGTCGATCTGCTTCAGGTCGATGAGCGTGTTCTCCGGAACGTGCAGATAGCCAAGTTCCCTGGCCACAGTCATATTGCGCAGCATCGAACGGCCGACGTAGACCACCTTGCGGTTGTGTCGCACGGCGACGTCCATCACCTGCTGGACGCGGTGCACGTGGGAAGCGAAGCAGGCCACGATCAGCTTCTGCTTGGCCGCGGCGAACACCCGCTCCAGCGCCGGCTCGATGTCACGTTCGTGCGCGGTGAAGCCGGGAGTCTCGGCGTTGGTCGAATCCACCATGAACAGATCCACACCCTCGGCGCCCAACTGGGCAAAACCACGCAGGTCGGTGAGCCGTCCGTCCAAGGGAAGCTGGTCCATCTTGAAGTCGCCGGTGTGCAGCACGGTGCCACCCTTGGTGCGGACCACCACGGCCAGGGCATCGGGAATCGAGTGGTTGACCGACAGGAACTCCAGATCGAACTCTCCGGCCTGCACCCGGTCGCCCTCGGAGACTTCGCGCAGCACATAGTTGCGCAGCCGATGCTCACGCAGCTTCGCCTCCACCAACGCCAGGGTCAGTCTCGAGCCGTAGACAGGCAGGTCGGAACGTCGACGCAACAGGTAGGGCACCGCTCCGATGTGGTCCTCGTGTCCGTGGGTGAGCACCAACGCCTTGGCCTCGTCCAGCCGGTCCTCGACCAGGTGGAGGCCGGGCAGGATCAGATCGACGCCGGGGTGATCTTCGGATGGGAAGAGCACGCCGCAGTCGATGAACATGAGTTCACCGTTGATCTCGAAGGAACTCATGTTGCGGCCGATGTCGCCATGGCCGCCCAGTGGAATCACCCGGAGGGTGTCTTTGGGCAGGGTAGGTGGGGTTCGCAGGCTCTCTCGCACACCCCAAACCTAGCGCTCCGGGCGTCGCTGAACGGTGCACCCGCCCGGTTTGGGCCAGGCCGTGCAGGGTAGGGTGACGCCCGTGATAGCCGATTCCGTCCGCCTGGCCCTTCCCGGAGAAGCTGCCGCCATCGCCGCGATCCAGCGCCGCGGCTGGGCGGCGACGTTCGATCAGGCCACTGCCGCCGAACTCCTCAACGGAGTGGACCTGGCGACCATGACCGAGAGTTGGGCGGCGGCGATCACCCGGCCCCCACTGGCACAGTTTCGGGTTCTGGTCGCCGTGGCCGACGACCGGGTGGTCGGCTTCGCCGCAGTGGGACCCAGCGACGATCCCGATGCCGAGGCCGGTGCGGACGCCCTGATCGCGGAGTTCATCATCGATCCGCCGGCCTGGCGCCACGGCCACGGATCACGGCTGCTCCACGCCTGCGTCGACACTCTGCGGGCCGACGGCTTCTCGCGGGCCACCTGGTGGGTGCGCAGCACCGACGACATCCTGCGACAGTTCCTGGTGGAGGCCGGTTGGGATGCCGACGGGGCCCACACCGAGGTCGCCATGGCCGCCGACGGGCCGCACCTGAAGCTGCTCCGCCTCCACACCGGTATCTGACCCCGCGGCTACGACAGCGGGTCGGCCAAGCTCAACTCCCACACCGCCAGTCCATGCACCCCGGCGCTGCCGGCCAGTTCGCGGCGAGCGGCCAGCGTGTCCCGATCCGACCACCACAGCACGGTGCCGTCGGCGAGAGTGGCCGTCCATTCCTGCTGGGTAGCGTCGAACCGAGCCCGCTCACCGGCCATCGCCCGGGCCTGGGCCACGCTCAGCGACGTGCCCTGGGCGCCATCACCGGGCCAGGAGTAGCCGTACTGCGCCACCCCGAGGTCGATCCGGGACAACGGCACCTTTGCCCGGACGAACGCCGACAGCACCGAACGCACCCACGGCGTCCCGCCCACCGGTCCCGCGGAACTCCAGCCCGGGCCATGCTGGTCGTAGGCCATCAACACGAAGCGGTTGACCAGCGGGCGCAGCTTCGTCAACTGGTAGCCGCCGGCCCGGTAGCCCTTGACGCTGGAGCTCGACATCACCGCCATCGAGATCTGCACGCGACGAGGGAGTGCCGTGCGCAACTTCTTCACGAACGCGGTCAGCCCGGGGCCGTCGGCCTTCCTCAGCGACTCCAGATCGATCTGGACACCGTCAAAGCCGGCCTTCTTCACCCGCGCCGCCAGGGCCTTGGCGACCGCCGCCCGATGCCGTGGACTCCGCAACAGGCGCGTGGCGATCGCCGGCGAGAAGTCTCCCAAGGCATTGGAGTAGTTCGACAGCAGCAACTCGGCTTTCTTGCCGTTGCGGTGGGCCACGGCGATCGCCTCGGCGGAAATGTCAGGAGTGGCGGTGAGCCGGGCACCGGAACTGGTCAGGCTCACCCCGTCGATGCCGACGATGCTGATCGCGGCGATGTTGGTCTGAAGATGCCCGATCGCGGCGTCGTCGTCCATCAGGTAGGCCTCCACCGGCTGCGGGACCGCCGCCGGCGCCAGCACCCTGGGCGCCAGCGGCTCGGCCACGGCAACGACCGGCAGGACGGCGCACAGCGCCACGGCCCGCGCGATAGCGACGATCGAGGTGAACATCGAACCTCCCTCTCGGGTGATTCGACGCTAGCAGTGGCCGCCGCCCCGTTTCGGCAGCGCGGGATTCTGCTACAGCCCGAGCAGCTGGTCGATGCCGATGGTCAGGCCGGGCAGCTCCGGGACGGCGCGGACCGCAGCCAGCACGCCGGGCATGAAGCCGACCCGGTCCAGAGAGTCGTGGCGGATCGTCAAGGTCTCCCCCGCCGAGCCGAACAGCACCTCCTGGTGCGCCACCAGGCCCCGCAGCCGGATGCCGTGGACGTGGATGCCCTCCACCTCGGAGCCGCGGGCCCCCTCCAGGCCGGTGTCGGTGGCGTCCGGGACCGCACCGAGGCCGGCGTCGGCGCGGGCGGCAGCGATCCGGCGGGCGGTCGCCTGTGCGGTGCCCGAGGGAGCGTCCACCTTGTTGGGGTGGTGCAGTTCGACGATCTCGGCCGACTCGAAGAAGCGGGCCGCCTGCTCGGCGAACCGCATCATCAACACCGCACCGATGGAGAAGTTGGGGGCGATCAGAATGTTGGCGCCGGGACGAGCCTCCTGCCGCGCACGCAACTCGGCCAGGCGCTCCTCGGTGAAGCCGGTGGTGCCGACCACCGCATGGACGCCATGCTCGATGCACCACGACAGGTTGTCCATCACCACGGCCGGGACGGTGAAGTCGACCACCACGTCGGCGATCTCGGCCGGGGTGCGATCCTCACCGGCATCGATGCGGGCTACCAACTCCAAGTCGGGGGCAGCCTCGACCGCCCGACAGACCTCTTCGCCCATTCGCCCTCTGGCGCCGAACACCGCTACCCGCATGGAACCTCCCCTTTCGTGCCCCACATCATAGGCGGGCGAACCGGCCCGACTCCGCGCTGCCCGAGCGGCTAGGGTGCCTAGCATGCGCAGCCGTCTGGTCCCGGTGGTCAGCTACCTGATCTCCAATCTGGTGACCTGGGTGGCTGCCGCTCTGGCCGGCCGCAACTACTTCAGCCCGCTCGAGCGGGCCAAGTGGGACAGCCAGCATTACCTGTCGATCGCCAAGGGCGGCTATGAGTCGTTCCGCTGCATCGACCGCTACCCCACCTGGCCGGACTTCTGGTGCGGTAATACCGCCTGGTTCCCCGGCTACCCGATGGCGATCAAGGGGTTGGCTGCTGTCGGGATCGGCTACGAGCTGGCCGGGGTGCTGGTCACTGAAGCGTTCCTGCTCGGCGCGCTGCTGCTGTTGTGGCGGCTCTTCGATCGCAAGGTCAGCGCCGGCTCGATCGGCGCGATGGCGCTGGCCGCCGTCTTTCCCGGCTCGATCTACTTCCATGTGGTCTTCGGCGTCTCGATGTGCCTGTACGGGCTGCTGTTGGCGCTGGTCGGGATCCGTGAACAACGCTGGTGGGTGGCCGGTCTGGGCGCGTTCGTGGCCTTGTCGACCCACATCGTCGGAGTGATCGCGGTGGTGGCGGTCGCCTCCTCGCTGTTCTACGGCTGGCGGAGGTTCGGCTGGCCGGGACGGCTGGGGCGGGTGGCGGCGGCCACCATCGGCGGCGGCCTGGCGCTGGCGTGGTCGTTGTGGGTGATCTATCGAGACACCGGCAGCTGGACGATCTACTTCCAGCACCAGAACGAGTCCTTTCACAATCTGGGCTGGCACGACCCGGTGGAGCAACTGGTTCGCTTCTACAAGATCCAGTTCCGCCACAGCCCGGACGTGGCCGACCACTGGCTGACCGCGCACTCGGTGGCCGCCCACCAGACCCAGCTGGTGTTCAACGTGGTGCTTTTCGTGCTGATTGTGGCCAGTGCCGGCTGGCTGGCCTGGAAGCGGGAGCTTCTCCCCTGGCAGGCCGCGGCGGTGGTGATGGTGATCGGCGCCATGGTGATGCCGCTCACCTCCGGCGCCTGGTCGGCGTGGTATCGCCACGATGCGCTGATGCTGGTCGGGGTGCCGCTGCTCCGCCTTCCCAAGCCCGCGTGGGTGCTACTGGTGGGCATCAGCGCACTGCAGACGTTGTTCCTCACCGGGATGTGGTTCGGCGGCAGCCTGATCTAGCCACCGACGCCTGGACGGACACGCAGAAGCCGGCGCCCCGCGAATGCGGGACGCCGGCTTCTGAGCTGACGATCAGGCGGTTCAGGCCTCGGCCGGAGCCTCCGCGCTCTCCTCGACCACCGGGATCAAGCTGAGCTTGCCCTTGTCGTCGATATCGGAGATCTCGACCTGGATCTTCTGGCCGACGCTGACGACGTCCTCGGCGCTTTCCACGCGGCCGCCACCGGCCAGCGCGCGCATCTTGGAGATGTGCAGCAGGCCGTCCTTGCCCGGGAGCAGGGAGATGAACGCGCCGAACGGCATGATCTTCACCACGGTGCCCAGGTAGC
>CAZLJN010000139.1:0-6606 GCA_964559815.1 uncultured Propionibacteriaceae bacterium | reverse complement strand
ACCCCCGCCCACGCCGACCCCTGGGCCCAGCTATCACCAGGCGACCGACGTACCCGACCCGGACCTCAACCCGCCCGCCGTCCCGGTGCCGAAGGACGCGGCTCGCGCCAAGACCTGGTCCAAGGAGAACAAGCTCTACCAGCAGTCGGTGCCGGTGCCGACGGCGTGCACGATGCGGTTCGTCGACATGCGGAAGGTGTCGGCCAAGGCCTACCAGGCCTATCTCAACGAACTGACCGAATGCCTGTGGGGCGTGTGGCACGACCCGGTGACCGCCGCCGGCTACCAGCTGCCCCGACCACCGGTGACGGTCTATACCAAGCCGGTGCAATCACCGTGCGGCCGACTGGACACCCAGAACGCCTTCTACTGCTCAGGCAATCAACGCATCTACTTCGCCAACGACTTCTACACCGTGCTGTCCAAGGACCTGCGCGGGCAGCGGTTCGTGGCCGAGATGATCCTGGCCCACGAGTTCGGCCACGACGTCCAAGGACGGACCGGCATCTTCTACGCGACGATCACCTTGGAAGAGACCAGCACCGAGAAGAAGGCGCTGGAGTACAACCGACGCCTGGAGTTGCAGGCCGACTGCTTCGCCGGTCACTGGTTGGGTGCGGTTGCCACCGCCACCTCGTTGACCGCTCAGGACCGGACGAACCTGGCGGCCGCCGCCGAAGAGATCGGGATGCCGGAACCGAGCCCCTACGACGATCACGGGTCGAGCCAATCGCGACGCAATTGGCTTCTGATCGGCCTGGACAATGCACTGATCGGACGCTGCAATACCTTCGCTGTTAGCTCAGTAAAAGTTCGCTGACCAGCCCATAGCCTTCTGCACCGGGCTGATTAGGCTGACCGCGTGACCCAGAATTGGAGCCCTCCACCCGGCCAGCAATGGCCCGCCTCGCAGGCGTGGAATGCCGCCCCAGCCTGGGGTGCGCCTCCCCCGGTGCCGCCGGCACCCGGACCGCCGATGGCACCGCCGCCGGGCTACATCCCTGGTGCGCCGCCACTGACGGGCGGGTATCCGGCTCCGCCGCGTCCGCCGGCCAAGAAGAGCCCGCTGCTGGCGATCCTCGGCGGCGGCGCCTTCGTCCTGGTGGTGATGTTCTTCGGAATCGCGCTGCTGAACTACCTCAACGCCAGCTCGGGCGGGCCGGGGTCGGAACCCAGCTACCACCAAGTCACCAACGTGCCCGAGCCCGACTTCAACCCGCCGCCGCTCCCCAAGCCGCAGACCGAGGCCGACCTGGTCGCCTGGACGAAGAACAATCAGATCTACTCCCACGCCGTCCCGGTGCCCACCAACTGCAAGGTGCCCTACCTGGACGCCTCGACCGCGGACGTGCCGGCCCTGAACCAGCACCTGGCCCAACTGACCGCGTGCCTGTGGGGAGTGTGGGAGGTGCCGATGGCCGAGGCCGGCTTCCAGATTCCGCGGCCACCGGTGACCGTGTACACCACCGAGATCACCTCACCCTGCGGGAAGCTGCCGCTGCACAACGCCTTCTACTGCAGTGCCGACCAACACGTGTACTACGCCCAGAACGTCTACGAGATCATCGACCCGGCCTTGCAGAGCAAGCCGTTCCTGCCCGAGTTCATCCTGGCCCACGAGTTCGGCCACGCGATCCAGGCCCGCACCGGCATCTTCTATGCCAGCGCCGTGCTGGAGCACAACAGCGACAAGACCTTGGCCAACGAGTACAGTCGGCGCTCCGAAACCCAGGCCGACTGCTTCTCTGGGCTGTTCCTCAACGCCATCGGCACCGCGTCCGGACTCACCGACGCCGACCGCGCCAACGTGATCTCCGTCGCGGCCTCCATCGGCTCACCCAAGCCCGATCCGGCCGACGACCACGGCGCCGCGACGTCCCGGGTGGCCTGGGCGACCGCCGGCCTCGGCAACTCCCAGATCGGGCAGTGCAACACTTTCGCGGCCGGCTCGGAGCAGGTCCGGTGACCGCCAAGACGATGCCGGCGGGCTGTGGTGCCCGCTTCGAGGCGCCCACTAGGCTGACGCCGTGACGCAGAACTGGGGCGCGCCGACACCGCGACAGCAGATGCCCAGCTATCAGAGCTGGGGCCAGCCGACCAGCGCCTGGGGTGCGCCACCACCACCGCCGCCACCACCGGGCGGCTTCACTCCCGCCTACCCGCAGCAGATGTACAGCGCACCCCCGGGGAGTTTCGCTCCGCCACCGCGCAAGAAGGGCAACCCCCTCCTGGCCGTGCTCGGCGGCCTGGCGTTCGTGCTGATTCTGGGCTTCTTCGTGGTGGCTCTCACCAACTACCTCAACGCCGGTGGCGGCGGTGGCGCCGGCAACGATCCCACCTACCACCAGGTGAACAACGTGCCGGCGCCGGACTTCAACCCGCCGGCGATCCCGCAGCCGAAGACCTACGAGCAGGCCACGACGTGGATGGAGAAGAACGCCATCTACACCAAGACTGTGCCGGTGCCCACCAACTGCGTGGTGCCCTATGTCGATCCGACCACGGCGAGCAAGACCCAGCTGGAGGATCACCTCAACCAGCTGACTGCCTGTCTCTGGGGAGTGTGGGAAGGCCCGATGACCCAAGCCGGGTTCGAGCTGCCCCGTCCGCCCGCGACGGTGTACACCGCGACGATCACCACCCCGTGCGGCAAGGCCGAGACCGGCAACGCGTTCTACTGCGGCGCCGACCAGCACATCTATTACGCCAAGGACCTGCCCAAGATCCTGCCGTCGAAGATCCGCACCAAGCCGTTCGTCACCGACGCGGTGATGGCGCACGAGTTCGGGCATGCGATCCAGGCTCGCACGGGGATCCTGATCGCGGAGAAAGCCTGGGAGGAGAAGGCCGGCGAAGCCGGCGGCCGGGTGCTCTCTCGTCGTACCGAGGTACAGGCCGACTGCTTCGCGGGGCTCTGGGTGAACGCGGTGGCGAAGGCGTCCCAACTGACGTCGAGCGACTTCGACAACCTGAAGTACCTGTTCTACAACATCGGCGACGACGTGCTCACCGGTGAGCCCAACTACGACGGCGACCACGGGTTGTCCAAGAACCGGCAGGCGTGGGTCACCATCGGCTTGGACACCGATCAGATCGGCAAGTGCAACAGCTACGTCGCCCCGGCCTCGGCGGTGCGCTAGCCGGCTTGTTCGACCATGGCCACCGCGATGGCGGCCAGGCCCTCACCACGTCCGGTGAGGCCGAGCCCGTCGGTGGTGGTTCCGGACACGCTGACCGGCGCCCCGAGGGCTGCGGACAGCACCGCCTCAGCCTCGACCCGACGCGCAGCCAACCGCGGGCGCTGACCGATGACCTGGATCGACACGTTCACCGGCACAAAACCGGCCTGAGCCAGCAGGACGGCGGTCTCGGCCAGAAAGCTGACCCCGCTCGCCCCGGCCCACCGTGGATCGTCGGTGCCGAAGTTGCCGCCGATATCGCCGAGGCCGGCCGCGCCCAGCAGGGCGTCCACCGCGGCATGAGCGGCCACGTCACCGTCGGAGTGCCCCGACAAGCCTTGGGGTTCGTCGGGGAACTCGATGCCGGCCACCCACATCGGCACGCCACTGGCGTAGGCGTGGACATCGGTGCCAATGCCGACCCGCATGCTCATCCTCGACTCCTCGCAATCGCTTCGGCCAACACCAGGTCGGCCGGCACGGTCACCTTCAATGCTTCGCGCGATCCGTCCACCAGCACCACCGACTCGCCGATCGCCTCGATCGCGGTCGCGTCGTCACTGACCTCCAGGCCGACCTCTTCGGCGTGAGCCAGCGCGGTTTCCAGCACGTCGCGGCGGAAGCCTTGCGGGGTCTGCACCGCGCGCAACGGCGTCCGGTCGACCACCTGCGAGGTGCCGTCTGGGTTCTGTTGGCGAATCGAGTCGACGACCGGGATCACCGGAACGCACCCGGACGCGCCATCGCCGACCGCCTCGATCACTCGGGTGACGACGTCGGCCGGTACCAGCGCCCGCGCCGCGTCATGTACCAGGACGGTGGTGCATTCGGCGAGCTTCGGATCACCGGCGATCGCGGCCAACCCGGCACGCACCGAATCCTGGCGGCGGGCACCGCCGTACACGTACCCGGCAGGAATCGGCGCGTCGGCAAGGGCTGTTTCGAAGGCGGCTTGTTCTCCGGGCGCGATCACCACGATGGCAGCAGTGACGCCGCCGTTCGCGAGCGCGTCCAGGCTGTGCCGGACCAGCGAACGTCCACCGACATCACGCAGAGCTTTCGGCGGGCCATCGCCCAGCCGCGTACCGGACCCGGCCGCGACCACAACGGCCACGACGGGCGGGGAGGACTCCATGGCGCTTCCGCGCCTCAGGAAGCCAGCACCTCGTCAAGAAGAACCTCAGCGCGGTCCTCCTCGACCTTTTCGGCCAGAGCAAGCTCGGAGACCAGAATCTGCCGGGCCTTGGCCAGCATCCGCTTCTCACCCGCGGAAAGCCCGCGCTCACGCTCGCGGCGCCACAGGTCGCGGACGACCTCGGCCACCTTCATCACGTTGCCCGAGTGAAGCTTCTCCAAGTTCGCCTTGTAGCGACGCGACCAGTTGGTCGGCTCTTCAGCATGGGGTGCACGCAGGACGCCGAACACACGCTCCAGACCATCGGCGTCGACGACATCTCGGACACCCACCAGGTCGAGGTTGTTGGCCGGCACTCTCACGACCAGGTCGTTCTGCCCGACGATCCGCAGGACGAGGTAGAGACGCTCCTCGCCTTTGATCGTCCGGGTTTCCAGGGCCTCGATGACTGCCGCGCCATGATTGGGGTAGACCACAGTCTCACCGATTGTGAACGTCATATTCGCGTTTACCACCTTTCCCGACTGCCTAGTCTAGCACGAAACAGCCTCAACTAGCTATGTCTTTCCTAGCCAGAGGCGATTTGGGCTTGACATTGACCCCGTGAGTATGCCTCACTTCGGCATCGATTCACGATTTGCGCTTGCCAGAGCGAAATGTGCAGTTACGTCCCCGCCATCACACTCGGAGGCCTTCTCCACCTCCGCCCGGAACCGGCGGCGCCGACCCCGAACGCACGAGTGGACCCGGCCGAAGCCGAGTCCACTCGTTCGCGGGGGGCGAGATCAGGCAACAGCCTCCACCTGCTTGGCCGGCCACCAGGTCTTCAGACCGACCACCAGCGCGGCGCTGACCACCACGCCGGCCACCAGGCTGATCAAGAACCCGAAGATCGCGGCCGGCAGCGGCTGGAAGGCGAACAGGACGAAGATGCCGCCATGCGGGGCGCGCAGGCCCACTCCCAGCGCCATGCTGAGCGCACCGGTCACGGCACCGCCGGCCATCATCGACGGGATCACGCGCAGCGGGTCGGCCGCAGCGAACGGGATCGCGCCTTCGGAGATGAAGGACGCGCCCAGCAACCAGGCGGCTGCGCCGTTCTCGCGCTCGACATCGGTGAACAGCTTCTTGCGCACCACGGTGGCCAGCGCCATCGCCAGCGGCGGCACCATGCCGGCGGCCATGACCGCAGCCATCACCTGGAAGTTGGCGGTGGTGGCCGCCCCCAGGCCGGCGGTGGCGAACAGGTAGGCCGCCTTGTTCACTGGACCACCCAGGTCGAAGCACATCATCAGACCTAGGACGACACCCAAGAGGATCGCTGAACCGCCGGACATGCCACCCAGCCCGGTCTGCATCGCCGTAGTGAGGTTGGCCAGCGGCTGACCGAGGAGCAAGTACATCAAGCCACCGGTGAGCAGCGTGGCCACCAGCGGAATGATCACCACGGGCATCAGTCCGGCCAGCCATCGCGGCGCCTTGTAGCTGGAGATCCACGCCGCGAGCAGGCCCGCCACCAGACCGGTGACCAGACCGCCGAGGAAGCCGGCACCCAGGGTGACCGAGATCGCGCCACCGACGAACCCGGGGGCGATGCCCGGACGTCCGGCCAGCGCGTAGGCGATGTAGCCGCTCAGCGCCGGAACCAGGAAGCCGAACGCGGCGGCACCGATGGTGAACATCACCGCACCGAGGTACACCACGCCGGCGCCCCAGCCTGAAGCAAGTGCCAGCGATGCAATCGAGGCTCCGCTGGCACCAGCAGCCTGCGCTGCACCACACTTCGCCGCGTCGGCCCACTGGAGCGCATCGCAGCCCGGGGCACCGTGGTACCCGGGTGGCAGATTGATACTGAAGCCGCCGAACAGGAAGCCCAGAGCGATCAGCAGACCACCCGCGGCCACGAACGGGATCATGTAGGAGACACCGGTCATCAGCGCCTGCTGAATGCGGCGACCCCATCCCAGCTGGGACGCCGCCGACGCCGAGGACGCCACACCGGCGCGATCCGCCGCGCCACCCACCCGGGCGGCCTTGGGGTTCTCAGCGGCGACCAGGGCTTCGGCGATGAGCTTCTCGGGCTCGTTGATCGCCCGTTTCACTCCGGCTTCCACCAGGGGCAGGCCGGCGAAACGCTCGCGGTCACGTACGGGCAGGTCGGTGGCGAAGATCACCGCATCGGCGCGGGCGATCACCTCCGGGGCGAGCCAGTCGATCCGTCCGGATCCTTGCGGCTCGACGTGAATCTCGACCTCGGCCGCCCGGGCCGCCTGCTCCAGGCCGTCGGCGGCC
>CAZLJN010000138.1:0-6686 GCA_964559815.1 uncultured Propionibacteriaceae bacterium | reverse complement strand
ACCGCGCCGACTGGCGGATCAACGCCAACGCCAACCAGGGCTACTCCCTGGGCGGCCTGATCCTGAACACCTCCGGCAAGATCACCGCCAACTACTGGCTCTCGCACGTGTACGCCCCCGAGATCGGCGCCGCGCACCGCGAAGGCGACTTCCACATTCACGACCTCGACATGCTCAGCGGCTACTGCGCCGGGTGGTCGCTGAAGACCCTGCTGCGCGAAGGCCTGAACGGGGTGCCGGGCAAGATCGACGCCACCCCGCCCAAGCACCTGTCTTCAGCAGTGGGGCAGATGGTGAACTTCCTCGGCTGCCTGCAGAACGAATGGGCCGGCGCGCAGGCGTTCAGCTCCTTCGACACCTACCTGGCCCCGTTCGTCCGGCTGGACGGGCTGAGCTACGAACAGGTGAAACAGAGCATCCAGGAGTTGATCTACAACCTGAACGTGCCCTCCCGGTGGGGCACCCAGACGCCGTTCACCAACCTCACCTTCGACTGGGTCTGCCCCGAAGACCTGCGCGAGGACGTCCCGGTGGTCGGCGGCGTCGAATGTGACTTCACCTACGGCGAACTCCAGGCCGAGATGGACCTGATCAACCGCGCCTACATCGAGGTGATGACCGAAGGGGACGCCTCGGGGCGGGTGTTCACGTTCCCGATCCCGACCTACAACATGACCGCCGACTTCGACTGGGATTCGCCGAATGCCACCGCGCTGTTCGAGATGACCGCGAAGTACGGGCTGCCCTACTTCCAGAACTTCATCAACTCCGACCTCAGCCCCAACATGGTGCGCTCGATGTGCTGTCGCCTCCAGCTGGATCTGCGTGAGCTGCTGAAGCGCGGCAACGGGCTGTTCGGCTCGGCGGAGCAGACCGGATCGTTGGGGGTCGTGACGGTGAATATGGCCCGACTCGGCTACGTCCATGCCGGGGACGAGGCCGGGCTGCTGCTGGCCCTGGATCGGCTGCTGCACCTGGCCAAGGACTCCTTGGAGGTGAAGCGCAAGGTGATCCAGCGCTACATCGACGAAGGGCTGTTCCCCTACACCAAGCGCTACCTGGGCACCCTGCGCAATCACTTCTCCACCATCGGGGTGAACGGGGTCAACGAGATGATCCGCAACTACTCCAGTGACGCCTTCGACATCACCGATCCGCGCGGTCACACGCTCGCGGTGCGCGTCCTGGATCACATTCGCGCGCGGATGGTCGAGTTCCAGGAAGCCACCGGTCACCTGTACAACCTGGAGGCCACCCCGGCCGAGGGGACGACCTACCGCTTCGCCAAGGAGGATCGTGCCCGGTTCGCCGGGATCCTGCAGGCCGGGACGGATGCCAACCCCTACTACACGAACTCCTCCCAGTTGCCGGTGGGCTTCACCGACGATCCGTTCGAGGCGCTGGCCCGCCAGGAGGAGCTGCAGCGCAAGTACACCGGCGGCACCGTGCTGCACCTCTACATGAGCGAGCGGATCTCCGACGCTGAGGCGGCCAAGCAGTTGGTGAAGCGATCGCTGACCTCGTTCGGGTTGCCGTACATCACCATCACTCCGACCTTCTCGATCTGCCCGTCGCACGGCTACCTCGCCGGCGAGCATCACACCTGCCCGACCTGTGCGGACGCCGGTGCCGAGCAGAGTTGTGAGGTGTGGACGCGGGTGATGGGCTATCACCGGCCGATCTCCAGCTTCAACATCGGCAAGAGGGGTGAGTTCGCCGAGCGGGTGTCCTTCGAAGAGTCCCGCGTGCTGGTGTGAGCATTCCGCAGACCAGCCCGGTGGTCGATGACCCCGGGCTGGCCATCGCCGGCCTGGCCAGGCTCTCGGTCTGTGACTGGCCAGGCCGGTTGGTGGCCACCGTCTTCACTCAGGGTTGCCCGTGGCGGTGCACCTACTGCCACAACCCGGAGTTGATCGACTCCCGGCGTCCGGGTGTGGTGCCGTGGGTGCAGGTGTGGGCGCATCTGCACGCGCGGGTCGGCCTGCTGGACGGGGTGGTCTTCTCCGGTGGCGAGCCGACCCTCCAGGACGGTCTCGGATCGGCCGTCGACCAGGTGCGCGAGCTGGGGTTCGCGGTTGGGCTGCACACCAGCGGGGTCCGTCCGGGGCCGCTGGCGGCGCTGCTGCCGCGGCTGGATTGGGTGGGCCTCGACATCAAAGGGCAGGCCGATGGGTACCCAGCGATCACCGGGTCGCGGACGTCCTGGCCTCGGGTGCGGCGGAGCCTGGAGGCGGTGCTGGCCGCCGGGGTGGACTACGAAGTGCGGGTCACCGTCGATGCCGAGCATCACACGGTCGCGCACCTCGCCGCATTGGTCGACGGGCTGCAGCGTGAAGGGGTGGCCACGATCGTCCTGCAGGAGCGGCGCACGTCCGCCGGCATCGCCGACCCTGCCTCGGTGGCGGTGCTGGACGGGCTGGGGGAGTTGCCGTCCGGGGTGAGGCGTCGCTCGGGTTGAGGTGGCTCAGCGCAGGGGGAACACCATCCGGGTGATCGCACCGGACGGATCTTCGCCCGGCATGGTGTCGTAGAGCTCGTACATGTGATCGGCCAGATCGACGTCGTTGGCGACCATCCAGGGCACCAACTGCTCGTAGCTGTTCTCGAGTTCCTCATAGGAACCGATGTGGGTGCCGACGATCGCGTCGGTCTCCGGCACCTGGGTGACCACGATTCCCTCGGCCGCGACCGGCTCGGAGATGCCGAAGCCGATCTCGACATCGACGACGTCGGTCGGTTCGCCGAAGTAGCAGGCGTAGGCCGGGCCGATGATGTCACTGCCGCCTTCGGTCACCGCCTGACTGACCTTTTCGTAGATGGGGCCGAAGGCCTGATGCAGCTCAGCCATCGGCACGTGGACCCTGATTCCGGCGCGGACCCAGGCGGGCATTACCTCCTGGTGGGGATTCACTTCGGTCATGCGGGCCCTCCTCGTCATCGTGGGGTGCAGACTCCACGCTAGCGTCCCGGGACGAACTTCGCGTGGCTCGCCGCGAGGCGGTCGTCGCCCTGAAAGACTGGACCGAACAGAGCGGTTCCGCCGGCGTGACCGCGATGACACCGGAGGTGCGCCAGATGGCCGTGATCAATCGGACCAGGGTTCAGCTGTGGTGGGAGCGTGCGTTCTGGGTGGTGCCGACGATCGGCGTGGCCGCCGGGATCGGCCTCAACGAGATCATGTCGAGCATCGATCAGTCGGTGGCCGACGGTCTGCGGCTGCCGCCGGTGGTGGCGGCGTCGTCGGTGGCGCAACTGCTCGGCGCGATCGGTGGCGGCATGATCACCTTCACCGGCTTCATCTTCTCCTTCGTGGTGCTGCTGTTGCAGTTCGGCTCCAGCCAGTACTCGCCGCGGACGGTGTCGTATTTCCTGCGCTCCCGGGCGACGCAGGTGATCTTGGCGATCTTTCTGGCCACGGTCACCTTCACTTTCATGAGCCTGCTGGACGTCGGCTCCTACGGCCGCAGCGACTATGCGCCGGAGGTGACGGTGCTGGTGGCCGTGCTGCTGCTGTTCGTCAGCCTGGGGGCATTCATCTGGTTGTTGCATTCGGTGGGTAGCCGGATGCGGGTGGACGCGGTACTGGCCGATCTGGGACGGCGGGCCCGAACCCGGCTGCAGCCGTTGGCGCCCCGGATCGCGGACGCGGGCGCCGGTGAGATCGAGGCGGCTCCCGGCGATGCCGTGCCGGTACGTAGCGCGCAGGCGGGCCAAACCGTCGCCGTCGACCAGGCCGGTCTGCTGCGGATCGCGGCCACGCACGGCCTGCAGATCTGGGTGTCGCGGCAGGTGGGTGACGCTGTTCCCGGCGGTTCACCGCTGATGCGGGTGGTGTCGCCGACGCCGTTGTCGCCGGCCCTGCAGGCCCGGCTGTGCAGGAAGGTGGTGCTCGACCCGGAGCGCTCGCTGCGTTACGACCCGTTCTATGCGTTGCGGCTGCTGGTCGACATTGCGATCAAGGCGCTGTCTCCCGGCATCAACGATCCGACCACTGCGGTGCGCGCCCTGGACGAGATCGAGGGCGTCCTGCGGGTTGCGGCGGGGATCGAGTTGGGCCCGCGGCAGCTGGTGCGCGGCGCGGCCCGCGTGGTGGTGCCTGGCCCCGCCTGGGCCGATGTGGTGGCGCTGGCCCTCCTGGAGATCATGGTCTGCGGGGCCGGCCAGCCGCAGGTGGCCCGGCGAGTGACCGCGCTGATCGACGACTTGGTCGCTGATCTGCCGGCCGCGCAGCATCCGCCGCTGCTGCGGATGCGCGCCGAGTTGGGCGCCCTGCTGGGTGCCCAGTCCTTCGACGCCGACCTGCGCCGCATCTCCACCGCCCCCGACCGCCAGGGCCTGGGTGGGCAGCTGGACTCCACCGGGTCCGGTGAGGAAGCAGCAGAAGCGCTCGCTGCTGCCGGGGAGGAGCCGGCCGAGACGAGGTGAGGGAGTGGCTCACCCGCGAGGTCAGCGTCGCGCGGACGCGTCCGGACGAGGCAGTGCGGCTCAGGCGGAGGCTGCCGGGGAACCTTCCACATCGGTGGCCTCGCTGACTTCAGCAATGCCGTCCAGCAGCGCGTTCCTGACTCGGTCGGGGTAGAGGGCCGAGGCCGTCACGATCTGTTCGAGGTGGGGAGATGCCGCCAGGGCCGCGGCCAGATTGGACGCTGCCGCCTCGGGCTGGCCGAGGCGATATAGCGCAAGTGCTCGCACCAATGCGCCCAGATAGGGGTGCGGCTCCGGGGTGTCGGCGGCATCAGCCAGGGCGTCGGCCCACCTGCCGTCCAGGTAACTCTGCAGGGCGCGCAGGGTGGAGCAATAGGCAGGCAGCCGAGGGTTCAGGCGAAGTGCTGAGTCCATCAGGTCGATTGGCTCCGCCCAGTCCCCGTGATGGGCGAGGAGGAAGCCGGCCAAGTAGAGCACGGTCGGGTTGGTGGGCTCCAAGGCGATGGCGCGCCGCGCCTCTTGGTGGCAGGTGGCGAAGTCCGATTCCAGGAGCGCTGCGCGGGCAAGAGCGGTATGAGCCAGCCCCGATGGGCGAATCGCCAGCGCTTGAGCGGCGTTGGCTTTGGCTGCGGCGAGGGCGGACGTCCGGTCGGTGTCGCCGGTCGCACCCAAGGCCGCTTGGGTGGAGGCGAGCATTGCCAAGAGGAGGGGATTTCCTGGTTCATCGCCGAGGGACGCCTCGAGGGCCTGCTCGGCTGCCGCGGCAGAACTCGGTGTGCTGTGGTCGAGGTAGTCGTAGAACAGGAGCATCGCCTGGTAGGTGCTCGGGAGTCGGGCGGAGCGTCCTGGCTCGGCCAGGTCGCGCTGGAGGTCGCCGCGATAGTCGCCCAGCTTCGCGGCGATTTCGGAGGCGAGTTGGCCCTCTGCTTGGAAGCCGGCGAACTTCTCCAGATCGCGGTCGGCGGCGGTGGCCACGACCAGGCGGCTGGTCTCGAGGTCGATCAGGCGCGCGGAGACGCGCAGCCATCCTCGCTCGCAGCGTACCGAGCCCTCCAGCAGGTAGTGAGCGTTCAGCTTGGCTGCCGGATGCTCCATGCCAGGGCCCAGATCGTCCGCTCCCAAAGAGATGGGTCCGTAGATGCTCAACCCACGGAACTGGCTGAAGGCGTGGGCGAGTGAGTCGGCGACCCCGATGGATTGCGCCGACTTTCCGTCGGGGGAGTTGAGGTCGACGAACCGGCCGATGATCAGGCCCGGGCCCTCGGTCCATTCGTTCGCCGGACCGTCCTTGGTGGGCGCAGCGGTGTGGGCGCTGAAGGTGGGGACGTAACTGCCGATGGGAATGGTGATGCGGATGGGGTCGGCGGCACCTTCGTCGGCGTAGTAGCGCTCCAGGAGGAGGCGGAGACGTCGTGCCTGGACGCGCACCGCCGAATCGGCGTGGCTGGCGAACTCGATGCCGCGCTCCATGGCCGCTCGGGCGATGGTGAACTCCTTGAGGCGATCACCGCGTCCGGCCAGCGTCTCGGTCGCCACGTAGCGCAGGAAGTCGCGCGACTTGGGAGCGCCCTCGAAGCTGCGGCTCGCCAAGACGCGTTCGAGCGCTTGGTTGGCCTGCTCGGCGTCGCTGCCGCCGAGCTCAGGGGCCCGATCAATGGGAGGAGACACCCTCCCAGTGTCGCTTCATGGGGCGGGGGCGCGCAGGCAGTTCCACAAAGACCTGCGGCGTCGCGGGCGGTCGGTGCGGCGTCCGTGCCGGGGGCGCAGGGGCATGGACCTGATCCGAAGGCGGGAGTAACGCGGGGGGCTGTGTCGCCGTCACGGGCAGTAACCGTGACACCCCCAAGTTTGACAGCACTTTTCCCCCACAAGGCGTAACGTCTCTATTGGGTAATCAAGGACCGGCTCCTAGGGCCGGGTGGCGACGCTCAAGCTGTGAGGCTTTCAACGGGGGGCGACGGCTTCTGTTGAGCGTCGCCTTACCCAATTCCCAGATCCCGGTTCGCTGTCAGAGGAGCGGACCGCGCGGAGATCCTCCTGCTGGCGGTCACGTCGATTCGACGGCCCCGATTCGCGAACCCCGAACCGCCGTCACCGCTCTTGAAGGCCGACTGGGACGCATCGATCCACGGCACGCGGCTACGCGCGCCGCCAGCTCTCGGGCCGCGTCGCCGGCGCCGGGCAGGATAGGCTTGCAGGGTTTCGGCATGGCCCCATAGCTCAGGGGATAGAGCAGAGGTTTCCTAAACCTTGTGTCGCAA
>CAZLJN010000137.1:0-6701 GCA_964559815.1 uncultured Propionibacteriaceae bacterium | reverse complement strand
TTTTCCATGTCTTTGGTCCTTACAGATCGGCCGGGGAGCTCAAGGTGCCACGCACGGCGGTCGCCGCGGCGACCAGCGGCGAGACCAGGTGAGTGCGACCACCCTTGCCCTGGCGGCCTTCGAAGTTGCGGTTGGAGGTGGACGCACTGCGCTCACCGGGAGCCAACTGATCGGGGTTCATGCCCAGGCACATCGAGCAGCCGGCCGCGCGCCATTCGGCGCCGAACGCGGTGAACACCGCATCCAGCCCCTCGGCCTCGGCCTGCAGCTTGACCCGCGCCGAACCCGGCACCACCAGCATCCGCACGCCGTCGGCGATGGTGCGTCCGGCCAGCACGGACGCGGCGGCACGAAGGTCCTCGATCCGTCCGTTGGTGCAGGAGCCCAGGAAGACGGTGTCGACCTTGATCTCACGCAACGGCGTGCCCGCGGACAGGCCCATGTACTCCAGTGCGCGTTCGGCGGCAGCCGCCTCGACCGGATCGGAGATCTCGGCCGGAGTCGGCACGTTCGCACTCAGCGGTGCGCCCTGGCCCGGGTTGGTGCCCCAGGTGACGAACGGGCTGAGCTGGGTCGCGTCGATGTCGACCTCGGCATCGAAGACCGCGTCGGCATCGGAGAACAAGGTCTTCCAGTGCGCCACGGCGGCGTCCCAATCGGCGCCGACCGGCGCGTGCGGACGTCCCTGCAGGTAGTCGAAGGTGGTCTGGTCGGGAGCGACCATGCCCGCCTTGGCACCCCATTCGATGCTCATGTTGCAGATGGTCATCCGGCCTTCCATCGACATGTTCTCGATGGTCGAACCGCGGTACTCCACGATGTAGCCCTGACCGCCGCCGGTGCCGACCTTGGCGATCAGCGCCAGCACGACGTCCTTGGCGGTGACACCGTCGGGCAGTTCGCCGTTGATGTTGACCGCCATCGTCTTGGGACGGGCCTGGGTCAGGGTCTGGGTGGCCATCACATGCTCGACCTCGGAGGTGCCGATCCCGAAGGCCAGGGCGCCGAAGGCGCCATGGGTGGCCGTGTGGGAGTCGCCACAGACGACGGTCAGACCGGGCTGGGTCAGACCCAGCTGCGGACCGATGATATGCACCACGCCCTGATCCAGATCCCCCAGGGAGTGGATCCGGACGCCGAACTCTGCGGCGTTGGCGCGCAGCGTGTCGACCTGCAGCTTGGAGACCGGGTCAGCGATCGGGCTGAGGATGTCCAGCGTCGGGGTGTTGTGGTCCTCGGTGGCCATCGTCAGATCGGTGCGGCGCACCTTCCGACCGGCCAACCGGAGACCGTCGAACGCCTGCGGACTGGTGACTTCATGCACCAGGTGCAAGTCGATGTACAACAAGTCGGGCTCGCCGGGCGCTGTACGCACCACATGCTGTTCCCATACCTTGTCACTGAGGGTTTTTCCCATCGGACCTCCATTGCTCCTCGCCGATTTCCCGCGATTCCCCAGACTCTACCGCTTGCATATCATGATTCGAGACGGCAGTCTTATCCTATGGACAGTTCAAGCGGGGTTGGCGTTCTCGACAAGGCAGCTTTGGTGCTCACCGCACTCGAACAGGGGCCGACGACTCTCGCCGGACTGGTCACCGCGACCGGCCTGGCCCGGCCGACGGCTCACCGATTGGCTGTCGCTCTCGAACACCACCGGCTGGTCAGCCGCGACCTCCAGGGACGCTTCGTCCTCGGCCCCCGACTCACCGAGCTGGCCTCCGCCGCCGGGGAGGATCGGCTACTGGCCACCGCCGGCCCGGTGCTGGCCCGCCTGCGCGACATCACCGGCGAATCGGCCCAACTCTTCCGCCGCCAGGGCGACCTGCGGGTCTGCGCTGCGGCCGCCGAGCGTCCGGTCGGTCTGCGCGACACCATCCCGGTGGGCACGCAGCTGACCATGAGCGCCGGTTCGGCCGCCCAGGTGCTGCTGGCCTGGGAGGACCCCGATCGGATTCAGCGCGGGCTGCAGAGCTCCTCGTTCTCCGCCGTCGCCTTGGCCACGGTGCGTCGACGCGGCTGGGCGCAGTCGGTGGCCGAGCGCGAGCCCGGTGTGGCCTCAGTCTCGGCACCGGTCCGCTCCCCCAGCGGCAAGGTGATCGCCGCGGTCAGCGTCTCCGGCCCGATCGAGCGCCTCTCCCGTCAGCCCGGACGACTGCACGCCCCGGCCGTGATCGCGGCCGCCGAGCGGCTGTCGGAGGTCCTGCGCCGCAGCGGCGCCAGCGAGGGCTGAGGCTCCGGTCACCATCTACACGGCCATCCTGGAGTAGCGTAGGGCCGGGTTGGGGCCCGATAACTGCGAGGAAGGAACGGCGTTGCAGCTGAACATCCTGCTGGCCGTCCTGCTCCAAACCGTTGGCTCCTTCTTCTTCGCCTACTCCGCCTACATGCAGGACCGCGTCGTCGTCGCCGAGGTCTCCGAGAACGGACCCAAGGCCAAACTCGACTGGCCCACCTTGTGGGAGAGCATGAAGTCGCCGCGCTGGCAGGCAGGGCTAGCCCTGCTGGGCGCTTCTCTGGTCTGCCAGATCACCGCCTTGAGCCTGGCCCCGGTGTCGATCGTCCAGCCCGTCGGCGTGCTGGCCTTCCCCTGGTCGATGATCATCCAGTCCCGCAAACACAAGACCCCGCTGCCCGCCGCCGCCCGAGTGGCCGCGCTGGGCACCGTCTTGGCCATTGGCGGATTCATCATCGTCGGCGGCGTCAATGCCGCCCCCGAAAGCAACGACCTGGATCCCTGGCGGGTCCTGATCGGCGCCGTGGTGGTCTACGCCGTGGCCGCACTGCTGGGCTTCACCGGCTCCCGGGGTGCGCCGCAATGGCGCTGCCTGTTCTGGGCCTCGGGCGGTGCGGTCTTCTACGGGTTGGAAGCGTCCCTGGTGAAGTCGCTGATGGAGTTCGCCAAGCAGACCGACTGGGTACATGCCCCGGCCTTCTGGGGAACGCTGGTGGCGCTGATGATCGGGAGCGCCACTGCCGGGTGGATGGTCCAACACGGCTATGCCAGCGGCCCGGCCGAACTGGTCGTCGCTTCGATGACCATCACCTCACCGGTGGTGGCCGTCATCTGGGGTATCGCGGTGCTGGGCGAAGGCGCCCATCTGGATCCGATGTCGGCGACGTTGATGCTGCTGCTGGGCGCGGCGGCGATCGCCGGCGTGATCCGGCTGACCACCGTCCATCCGCACTTCGATGACGATGCCGACGCCGATCAGGCCGCGGCCACCGAGGCCTGACTCGACCCCGCAGCCAGCGGCTCGGCTCAGCTGAAGCGATAGAGCCGCTGCGCCAGGCGGTAGAGCCCCACCGACAGCTTGCGCCCGGTCGGGCTGGTCAGGTTGGAGGCCAACACCATCGGATGGCGCCCCAGCCGCTTGGCCATCGCCACGTCCTTGGCGTAGAGATCAGCCCACATCTGCTTACGCATGGCCAATGCCTCGGGATCGGCGCGGATCACCGAGAACATCGAAGAAGCCGTGACGATCAGGGCCAGGAAGCCCTCCATGTAGCGGGCCAGCCGCTTGCTGGGAATCTCGCCCGGCAGGACGTAGGCCTCACTCATCACCTTGGTGATGCGCATCTGCTGATCCAGACGACTCAACTGCACCGGCTCGTTGACCGACTGATCGTCGCGACCGATGAAGTAGCGGTACAGGTTGACCGGCAGGTAGTGCAACGTCTTCACGTACGGCAGCGGCACGTACACGAAGATGTTGTCGACGTAGAAGGTGTGCTTGGGCAGGTCGAGCCCGCAGTCGCGCAGCACCTGGGTGCGGTACGTCGCCGCGTGCATGATGATGTTCTGCCCAGGGCCGAACACCCCGACCTCATCCCAACCGACGATCTTGTTGGTAGGCAGCGCGCCGCGGTAACGGATGATCTTCTGCGAGCCGGTGGAGACGTGCTCGTAGACGTAGTTGGTGACGACCAGATCGACCAGGTTGTCGCCGGCGATGAAGCCGCGCAGCTTGGCCATCAGCAGATCGCGGGCGGTGCGATCCAGCCAGTCATCGGAGTCGACCACCTTGAAGTAGACGCCGGTCGCGGCCCGCAGGCCCGCCATCACTGCGCCGCCGTGCCCGGCATTCTCCTGATGGATGACCTTGATCACGTCGGGGTGAGCGGCCGCCCATTCGTCGGCCTTCTCCGCGGTGTCGTCCTTGGTCGAGCCGTCGTTGACGATGATGATCTCGATGTCACGACCACCGCCGAGGATCGACTCGACACAGGCGTCCATGTAGGCCGCCGAGTTGTAGCACGGGATGACAAAGGTGATCGTCTTGATCCGCTTGGTTCTCACTTCGATTCCTTCAGCAGGCGATTCGCCAGGAGGCTCACCGAGCCGTCCGATGCGTTCGGTCGGGTTCTACCGTAGCCGTCGATTCCATATCGGTTGCCGGCGGCCGGGGGCAATGCCGCCCAGACACTGGTCGTACCAACGGTGGCGCACATCACGGCCTGGTAGCTCCTTGAATGCGGACGTCGCTTCGGCGTTCCCGAAACGGCAATCAACGCAGCCTGAGAATACCGGCGCGCCGCCCGGAGAGGGAAATCCGGCCTGCCTGCCGGGCCGAGCCTGGCTCGCCATCCTCCCCCAACTGCGGAGCAACCCATCGGCTCGAAAGCACCCCATAGCGCGATTTCCCGCCGCCGGAGCGCCTTCTGCCTCGTGGGACGCCGCTTGGCGATCATCGGCCGATTCCGATTCACTAGGAGCGCAACCCCGGAAGGAAACCATGAAGTCCCAGCCCTCCCCTCAGCTGCGTCCTGCGGTCGAATCCCTGCCTGCCTATGTGGCCGGACGGCGCGCCACCTCCGCTCTGACCGAGCCCCTGGCGTCCAACGAAAGCCATCACCTGCCGGTTCCGGCCGTGCTGTCGGCCATCGCCCGGGCGGCAGTCCGGGTCAATCGCTACCCCGATATGGGGAGCCTGACCCTGCGCGAGGCCATCGCCGAACATCTCAGTGTCGAGCTCGACCAGGTGGCCGTCGGTCCCGGCAGCGTCGGGGTCCTGGCGCAGCTGATCACCGCGATGTGTGATCCCGGCGACGAAGTCATCTTCGCGTGGCGTTCCTTCGAGGCCTACCCCATCCTGTGCCAGGTCGTTGGCGCCACCGCAGTGAAGGTGCCGCTGGCCGCCGATGAACGACACGACCTGGACGCGATGGCCGCCGCAGTCACCGACCACACCAAGGTGATCCTGCTCTGCTCCCCCAACAACCCCACCGGCACCGGCATGTCCGATGCCGACGTCCGCTACCTCCTGGGCAAGGTGCCCAGCTCGGTACTGGTCGTCCTCGACGAGGCCTACCGGGAGTACGCCGCCGACAGCCCCGACTCGTTGAAACTGCTGGCCGACTTCCCGAACCTGTGCCTGCTGCGCACCTTCTCCAAGGCCTACGGCCTGGCCAGCCTGCGGGTGGGTTATGCGGTCGCGTCCGCGGCGATCGCGGAGGGTCTGCGTCGCACTCAGATCCCGTTCTCGGTGAGCGGGGTGGCCGAGGCCGCCGCGGTCGCCGCGCTCGGGGCCACCGACGATGTGCTGGAGCGCGCCACCGAGGTGGCGGCCGAGCGTGACCGAGTGCTGGCGGCGGCCCGCGAACTGGGCTGGGACCTGCCCGACAGCGCGGCCAACTTCATCTGGATCCGCCTGGAGGACGAGGTTCGTGAAGCGCTCGTCGAGGCCTTCAACGACGCCGAGATCCTGGTGCGCGGCTATGCCGGTGACGGTGTGCGCGTCACCATCGCCTCCCGCGAAGCCAATGACCGGGTGCTGGCGGTCCTGGCCGAACAGGCGAGTCTGGCCGGGTGAGTCCCACGACGCCGGCCGCCTCGCCAGCAGACCCCGCCCCGGACCTGCGCCACAGCCTGCCGGAGGATCTCTTCGGCCTGCTCAGCGGCACCTTCGTCACCTCGATCGGGATCTTCCTGCTGAAGACCGCGCATGCGGTCACCGGCGGCACCGCCGGCCTGTCACTGCTGCTCAGCTACCCGACCGGCTGGCCGTTCGGCGTCCTGTTCTTCTCGATCAACCTGCCATTCATGGTGCTCGCCTGGCATCAGAAGGGCGCCGACTTCACCGTCCGGACGCTGATCTCGATCGCCCTGGTCTCCGGCTTCGCCTTTCTCCACCCGGTGATGATGCCGGCCCTGGTGGTCGATCCGGTGTACGCGGTGCTGGTGGGCAATCTGCTGGCCGGGGTCGGCATGCTGATTGTCTTCCGCCATCGATCCAGCCTCGGCGGCCTCAACACCGTCGCCTTGCTGGCGCAGGAGAAACTCGGCTGGAAGGCCGGCTGGGTGCAATTGGCCGCCGATGCGATCATCATCACCGCCGCCCTCGCCGTCGTTCCGGTGACCAATGTGCTGCTGTCAGTGGCCGGCGCGGTCGTCCTGAACCTGGTGCTGGCCTTCAATCACCGCCCCGATCGCTACCTGGGGTACTGAACACCACGAGGGGATGATCTGCGCGACCGCCCGCCCGGTCGCGGGACACCCAGCGGCCGATGCTCCCGCACCGGACGCGGTCGTCGGTGCGGATCGTGTCGTTTCAGATCGAACCGTGACCACACCCACGAGGCGGCACACCTGCCCCCGAAATGCGGAAACACCCTGCCGGACTCATGTCCGACAAGGTGTTTCACGTGGTAGCCCCGAGGGGATTCGAACCCCCGCTACCGCCTTGAGAGGGCGGCGTGCT